>NZ_JAVFHM010000194.1:0-124510 GCF_041954005.1 Priestia sp. BR_2
TTGGATATAAGGCACTGTTTTGATATTAGGACGGTTATCCAAAAACCGGGCCCCGAGCCAAAAGAAGGAGAGGATTTAGGGGTTTTTCTGGAGAAGGAATCTTTTTATGTACACGTAAACTCCTTACCTTATGCATGGAAGCGCGGGCAGCCTGTGGCTCACCCCCTATCCAAAACCCGTACCCGCCGATATCGGCGGGTATTTTTTTGGTCCCGCCTGGTTGCCGGTTTCTGCCTGAAGAATGAGGTACGGCAGCCATAAGGCGGGTCTACTTTTTTATCCTCGAGTCTCTTCTTCGATCGTTTTTTCGAATAGGGCTGAATCTCTTTGGAATATCTAGTAAAGTCCGCGCATATTCATAATCTGAAAGAGTAGTGCGGGCAAGAGCCGGTTGCCCACATCATGAGGCACTAGAAAGCGTCTGAAAGGCGTGACAGCGCGAAGACAGACCGTGCCCCGAGCGGTGGTTTTTCTTACGGTATTCGATTGCGTGTCTGGCAGTTGCAGGCATATTCGATATCTTAAAAAAAACTGGACGGACTTTAAGGGGCAACCGTCATATTTTTGAACCCGGTACATATGATGTTACTAGTCCAAATGCATGTACGAGTTACGCCGCTTTGCCGTTTCCATCCAAACTCATGGAATACCGGCGGCGGGATGCTGGCGACATTGTAAAGGCTGCTCATCTGTTGCAATGGCTTTGGCTATGAGTGGAACACGAAGCGGATGCTCTTAAAGCATTTTTCCTTCGGAGTAATTTGAGGAGGGGATCTCTTTTGGAAAAAGTGGACATTTTTAAGGACATTGCCGAACGGACCGGAGGGGACATTTACTTAGGTGTTGTCGGTGCCGTCCGTACGGGAAAATCAACTTTCATCAAGCGGTTTATGGAGACGGTTGTTCTCCCGAACATTACGAACGAGGCGGATCGAGTAAGAGCTGTCGATGAGCTGCCTCAAAGTGCTGCAGGGAAAACGATCATGACGACCGAGCCGAAATTCGTGCCGAACAACGCGGTACAAATCAAGGTTACGGATGGCCTTGAGGTCAACGTAAGATTGGTCGATTGTGTTGGTTATGCCGTTGAAGGCGCCAAGGGTTACGAGGACGAGAATGGCCCGAGAATGATCTCGACGCCATGGTTCGAAGAGCCGATACCGTTCCAGGAAGCGGCCGAAATCGGAACCCGCAAAGTCATTCAGGAGCACTCCACGCTTGGCGTCGTTGTCACGACGGACGGAAGCATTGCGGAGATCCCGCGAAGCTCTTATGTTGAGGCCGAGGAGCGCGTCATCGAGGAACTGAAGGAAGTCGGCAAGCCGTTTGTTGTTGTCATTAACTCGACGCGTCCCCGCAGCGAAGAAGCCCTTCAGCTGCGCAATGAGCTGGCAGAGAAATACGACATTCCGGTCATGACGCTGAGTGCTGCTACCATGACCGATGATGACGTGACCGGTGTGCTTCGTGAGGTATTGTATGAGTTCCCGGTGCATGAAGTGAATGTCAATCTGCCTAGCTGGGTTATGGTGCTTAACGAGAACCACTGGCTCCGCAGCAACTATGAAAACTCGGTGAGAGATACCGTGAAAGATATCCGCCGTCTGCGTGACGTGGATCGTGTGGTTAGCCAGTTCATGGAATATGATTTCATCAACCACGCCGGACTCAGCGGCATGAATATGGGTCAGGGCGTTGCCGAGATCGACCTCTTCGCGCCTGACGAACTGTATGACCGGATCTTGATGGAGGTCGTGGGTGTCGAGATCCGAGGCAAGGATCATCTGCTGCAGCTGATGCAGGAGTTCTCCCATGCCAAACGGGAATACGACCGCTTCGCCGAAGCGCTTGAGATGGTCAAAACGACGGGGTACGGCATCGCCGCTCCTTCCCTGGCCGAGATGGCGCTTGATGAGCCTGAGCTCATCCGTCAAGGCACCCGCTTCGGGGTAAGATTGAAAGCGACCGCGCCATCCATTCATATGATTCGGGTGGACGTGGAATCCGAGTTCTCGCCGATCATCGGCACGGAGAAGCAGAGCGAGGAGCTTGTGCGCTACCTGATGCAGGACTTCGAGAACGATCCGATCAAAATTTGGGAATCCGACATATTCGGACGCTCGCTGCACTCGATCGTCCGTGAAGGAATCCAAGGAAAAATCGCGATGATGCCGGATAATGCCAGATACAAATTGCAGGAAACCTTGGGTCGCATCATTAACGAAGGCTCCGGCGGTTTGATCGCAATCATTCTTTAAGTGGGCGCCGAAAAGGTGTTGAAAATGCAGTCGCTAACGGGTCAAAAGTCCCGATTAGCGGCTGTTTTTCATGTTTTCTTTGGCCCAGCAAAGCAAAACGCTTGAAATTATGAGATGGCTGTATTACTATAAATTTGTTCCGCGTCATGCATTCTAAACGCGAGATAGGGGTAAAATACCCGATTGCACGTATAATTTGCGGTAAAACGGAAACAGTGAATAGCAAGTGGAGCACATTCCTTGTTAGGGAGGTGAAAGAATGAATAAATCGGATCTGATTACACAAGTAGCTGAATCTACTGAGCTTTCCAAGAAAGATGCAACTAAAGCGGTTGATGCCGTTTTCGATGCAATCTCCGAAGCATTGCAAAGTGGAGACAAGGTACAACTGGTCGGTTTTGGCAACTTCGAGGTTCGCGAGCGTTCCGCACGGAAAGGCCGCAACCCGCAAACAGGTGAAGAAATCGAAATCCCTGCGAGCAAAATTCCTGCATTTAAACCTGGTAAAGCGCTCAAAGACGGAATCAAATAAAGATTTCTACATATTACCTAAGAGCACAGGTCGTGAATTCGTTCACGGCCTTTTCTTTTAGGCTTACGGCGAGGAGGCCTGGAAAATGGAGAACGTTCAGAACGGCGATTATTTTATTGTCAAAGCACTGGACCATGGCGTGCAGGTAATCGGTCTTACCCGCGGTCAGGATACCCGCTTTCATCATACCGAGAAGCTGGACAAAGGCGAAGTCATCATCGCCCAGTTCACGGATCATACGTCCGCGGTGAAAATACGCGGCAAAGCCGAGATCATGACCAAGCACGGGAAGATCGAATCCGGCATCTGAGGAAAATCATCATATAGAAAAAGCCCCGCCATTTCGGTGGGGCTTTTTTGTATTTCGAGTTTATTCGCGCGGAATGTGTGTTAACAAATTGTTAAAGGCACTTGCCGCTTTGTCGAACAATGGATATACTAACGGGAATGGAATGAATAAAAATGCGAAAGGATGATTGCAGAAATCATGGCGAAACAATACAGAGACGGACAGTATATTGTGGTCCCTGAAAATCCGGTATCCATGTTTTTGTTCAACAGTACGCGCTCGGCGTGGATATGGCTGCTGGTTAGGCTGTATCTCGGTTACGCGTGGTTAACGTCGGGCTTGAAAAAACTGACGGCCGAAGCCTGGACGGGAAGCGAAGCCGGAGCGGCCATTAAGGGCTTTGTCGGCGGCGCGCTGGCAAAAGCGGAAGAAGGAAAGGACGTAACCGGATGGTATGCTTCTTTCCTAGAGGGGTTTGTGCTTCCCAATGCCAAGCTGTTTGCCTATATGGTGGCCTTCGGCGAGGTACTGGTAGGACTCGGGCTGATTTTGGGCCTGCTGACCGGTATTGCCGCGTTTTTCGGCGGATTAATGAATGCCAGCTTTTTATTCGCGGGCACGGTAAGCTCCAATCCGTTGTTGTTTATTTTGGCGACATGGCTGGTGCTGGCCTGGAAAGTCGCGGGCTGGTACGGCTTGGACCGCTGGGCCCTGCCGCTGCTGGGTACGCCTTGGAGCCGCAAGCGCAAGGATAAGGATATTCCGGAACAAGTTTGATCCTGCCCAAAAGTAACATTCGTCACTTTCATCACGCGTTTGTCAAGTACAATTCGAACAGACCGCGGCCATGAAATCCTTTAATCTGAAATCAGATCAATATGGATAAAGGATGATGGTCATGGGAATCCGTGCTTTTTTTAAACTGGTGGAAATTCAGACGAAGGTTGCCAGCATGATCCCGTTCCTGTTCGGAACCTTGTATGCGCTGTTTCGTTTTCAGCAGTTCAATGGGTATCATTTTGCCCTGATGCTCGCATCATTGCTGTCGTTTGATATGGCAACAACGGCGATCAATAATTATTACGATTACAAAAAAGCGATTAAAAAGAACGGCTTCGGTTACGAGCAGCATAATGCCATCGTACGTTATAACCTGAAAGAGCCGGCGGTTGTGTCCGTCATCGCTCTGCTGCTGCTGACGGCCGTCGGATCCGGCATAGCGCTGTTCCTGTCCACGGGCTGGTTAATTCTGCTGCTTGGCGGAATGTCCTTCGCCGTTGGGATATTATATTCGTTCGGACCGATTCCGATTTCGCGGATGCCGCTAGGCGAGCTGTTCTCCGGATTGTTCATGGGGTTTGTCATCATCTTCATCTCGGCTTGGATCCATGCTGAGGGCAGCCATCTGGCGGTTATGGATATTCAAGGGAGCGTCCTCTCCCTTCAGGTGAACCTTCCTGAAGTGCTGTTGCTGCTGGTCGTGTCATTGCCGGCCATTCTCGGGATTGCCAACATCATGCTGGCCAATAACATCTGCGACATGGATGAGGATTTGGAGAACAGACGGTATACGCTGCCGGTATATATCGGCTTCAAGCATTCGCTGAGACTGTTCCGGGTTCTGTACTGCCTTGCTTATCTGGACTTGGCGGCTCTTCTTCTGATGAAGGTGCACCCTGTGCTGGTTCTGCTGGTGTTCGTCACCATTGTCCCGGTATATAAAAAAGGAGCCGCATTCACCGCACATCCATCCAAAGAGAAAACCTTCGTGATCGCGGTGCAAAATTTCGTGGTCATGAATTTGGCCAGGATCGCGGCGCTGGCTGTGGCCGTGACATTGACCTCGCTTTCGCTTTTCTAACCGAATCCCGTTCGTTTTACCAGAAGCAGGCATAGCCTGCTTTTTTTCTTTATACAATGAGGTATGGACTTCAGAGGAGCGGAAGAAACTAGGAACAGAGGAGGTTTCGGTCATGAAGCATTGGCAATCCGTACAAGCGGTATTCTTGCCTGCGGCGATTGCATTCATCCTGCTTGGCCTGTTGATGGGGCTCCAATCGCAAGCTCGTTATAAGGTCGGCGCTGTACCCGCGGCGGTGCCTTATCACAGCCGCGAATTAAGCGATGCCAGCTTAGTGGATTCCCTGATGAGTCTACCTCTGAATCTGCAGATAAGCCGGGCGGACTATGAAGAAGGCGCTTTGACGCTGGATATCAAATTGAGCGATGCCACGGAGACGGCCTCCGAGGTTTACGAGGACATCGCCAGCATTATGTCCTATTCGTTCGATGGCACGGATAATGTGAGGCAGCTGTATCTCAGGGTGGTTGCCATCGATCGCTGGGGAGGAAAACGGTATATGCTGCTGGCCTCGAATATGAACAGGGAAGCATGGGATTCACGCTATGCGGAAGTCCTAACCCAGTTGGAGAACGAGGATGTGCCGCCTTCCGTCGCTTCTGCGCTGAACCTGACCTTTACGAATCTTTGGCCAAAGCAGTTCAGCGGCCCTGGAAAGGGGTAAAATAGTAGATGACAGGGCATGTACGTGCCCTGAACATGTGTTATAATAGATTGGATTGTGGGCTCAATTGGACAAAAGAACATCAAGTGCACGGAGGCTGAGAATGAAACCGTATCGCGTACCAGAACTGGCAGAGAAATATATAAACTATGATATGATTCAGAACCACACGGAACTTCCGGGTTTTCCGGATGCCCGTGTTCATTTGTTATACATATTTTTAATGGATTCGGGACGGAATATTGCCGGACACGAAGAATTGTACGCGCTGGTTACCTCACTGGTTCAGGTGGGACTCGATACGCATGAAAGCATCGACGTTACGGAAGGCAATCAAGGAGAGGCAATGATGCGATCCCGGCAGCTGAAAGTGCTCGCAGGGGATTACTTCAGCAGCCGTTTTTATCAGCTCCTGGCCCTGAAGGGCGAAATTGCCGTCATCTCGCTTCTGAGCAAAGCGGTTAGCGAAGTGAACGTGATGAAGATGAGATTATACGGCAAAATGAAAAAAAACCTGCTGCCTTCTGAAGAATATCTACAGCTAACGGTACAGCTGAATATGCAGCTGTTTCTTTCTTTTACTCCGCTACTTGAGGTGTCCGTGCAAGAAACATGGGAGAAGCTGCTCAAGGAAATTACGGAATGTGAAACGCTTGTTCAGGAGATGGAACGCTGTGCGACGCCTGACATCGGCAGATGCGGCTACGCGTACTGGCATCTGATCGAGTCGGGAAGCGACGAGGAACGGAAAATGCTGGTGGGCAGAAAAACGGATATGAAGGATTGGCGGAAGCTGATTCTGAAGCATAAGGCTTCGGAGAAGCTGCTGGACAAGCTCCGGGAATCCGTCAGCGCCGTACAGCAGCTGCTGGGAGGCCGCGTGGGCGAGAGCCCGTACGCCGGTGTGCTGGACCCGTTTCTGAAACGGCTCAGCACATATCGGTCCGTCGTAAGTGAAGGGTAGGGGGATGCAGTGGATAATCAAACAACCAAGTTAGACGCAATCAAGCATGACGGCAAAAATCCGAAAGAGCAGTACGTCCATTCCGTCTTCGAAAGCATATCGGGCAAATACGACCTGATGAACGACATTCTCAGCTTTCGAAGACATAAAGCCTGGCGCAAGTATACGATGAAAAAGATGAACATGCGCCATGGCGATACGGCCATCGACCTATGCTGCGGAACTTGCGACTGGACGATTAGCATGGCCCAGGCAAGTGAATCCGGACACATAGTCGGACTCGACTTCAGTGAGGGGATGCTGAACGTCGGCCGGGAGAAGGTTGCCAAGCATGGACTCGAACCACAGATCGAGCTGGTTCAGGGAAACGCCATGAGCCTGCCGTTCGAAGATAATCAATTCGATTACGCGACGATCGGTTTCGGTCTTCGCAATGTGCCGGATTACATGCAGGTTCTGCATGAGATGAAACGCGTGGTTAAGCCCGGTGGGATGGTGGTATGTCTCGAACTGTCCAAGCCGACTTGGCAGCCGTTCAAAGGCATTTATTATTTTTATTTCCAACAAGTGCTGCCTCGGATGGGGAAACTGGTAGCCAAGCGTTATGAGCAGTATAAATGGCTGCCCGAATCGCTGGCTTTGTTCCCGGGACGAGAGGAGTTAGCCGAAGCTTTCCGTCAGACCGGACTTCAACAGGTTCAGGCCTTTCCCTTGACTGGTGGCATAGCAGCCTTACATATTGGGATCAAGGAGAATCTGGATGTTTAAGAAAATAGGAACTTATCTTGAAATGATTAAAGTGGAGCATACGCTGTTTGCTCTGCCTTTCGCTTTTATGGGGGCGATTCTAGGATCGGCCGTCGTGTTTGACCGATTACCGTCCTGGGGAGATATCGGCTGGATCTTTCTTGCCATGTTCGGTGCGCGAAGCGCAGCTTTCGGACTCAACCGGCTCACCGACCAACATATCGATGCCAAGAACCCCCGCACGGCTAATCGCGCCATTCCGGCAGGCCTGCTGAAGCCGCTGGAGGTCATCATATTTATTATTCTGTCTTTCGCCGTGTTTTTCTGGGCTACTTACATGCTGGACCCGTTTGCTTTCCGTTTGCTGCCTATCGCTATTTTCATGCTTATCATTTATTCCTTTACCAAACGGTTCACATGGCTTTGCCATCTGGTGCTCGGGCTTACAACGGCACTTGCACCGCTGGGCGGATGGGTTGCGGTAACCGGTCAAATCGACTGGAAGGCGATGGTGTTTTATATCGCGCTTGCGTTTTGGACGGGCGGATTTGATATCGTTTATGCATGCCAAGACGAGAAGTTTGATGCAAAAGAAAGGCTGTACTCGATTCCTTCCCGGTTCGGCCTGCACAAAGCGCTCTGGTTCGCTCGCGGGTTCCACGTCGTTACGGCTGTCGGTTTTATCGTTCTTTTCTTTGTAACGCCGGTGGGCTGGTGGTATTTGGCGGGCATGGTGATCGCTTGCGGAATTTTGTTCTATCAGCACTACATCTTGTCGCCAAATGATATGAGCCGCCTGCAAACCGCGTTCTTTACCATGAACAGTACGCTGAGCATCATTCTGTTCGTATTCACTCTCATTGATTTGGTGGTGCGTTATATCTGATGAAATCCATGCGCAGAAAGAGCTGGGTTGTCGGCATTACGGGGGCCAGCGGCAGCATATACGGGGTTCGTCTAACGGAGACCCTGCTCTCGCTGGGCTACGATGTGCAATTGATTATCTCTAATGCGGGCTGGCGCGTGCTGAAGGAGGAAATGGGCTTTCAGGCGGGCAACCGCGAGGAAGTGCTGGCCGAGAAATTCGGCGGTTTCGAGGGGAACGTGATATACCATCCGATCTCCGACATCGGAGCTACGATTGCCAGCGGCTCTTACCTGGTGGAAGGCATGATTATCATGCCATGCTCGATGGGCACGTTATCCTCAGTGGCGCACGGATCTTCCGATAACCTGATGGGCCGCGCCGCCGACGTCATGATGAAGGAGGGCCGTCCCCTGGTGCTTGTCCCGAGAGAAACGCCGCTGCATGCCATTCACCTGGAGAACATGCTGACGCTGGCCAAGCTTGGGGTCAAAATCATTCCGGCGATGCCAGCCTTCTATCACGGACCGAAAACGATTGATGATATCGTCCATTTTCTGGTCGGCAAGGTATTGGACAGCTTACGCATCGAACATGAATTGTACACCAGATGGGGTGTCTAGCAACAACAATGGTTCAGGCATTAACCTGTGCTGCGATTTGATGAACGACAACAGGAAGGGTTACGCTTAAATTTCAAGTTCGCATCAGAGCTTGGCCTGCTGAAATCGCAAGGTAGCGCCGGAGTTATGGAATGAGAATCTAAGCATACGGGTGAAGAGATGAAACGATTTGACATATTCGGAACATTAAAAAAAGATATGGACGTTATCGAGAGGGAGCTCTACCTCAGCGTCGAAGGCGACAGTCCCGAGCTGACAGAGACTTCCCTGCATCTGCTTAGAGCGGGCGGTAAGCGCCTCCGTCCCGTTTTTGTCCTGATGGGCGGCAAATTCGGCGACTATGACATTGATAAGCTGAAGCATGTGGCCGTGCCGCTGGAGCTGATCCACAGCGCTTCCCTCGTTCATGACGACGTGATTGACGATGCGGACACGCGGCGCGGCAAACCCACGGTGAAGGCCAAGTGGGACAACCGGATCGCCATGTATACCGGCGATTATATTTATGGCAAGGCGCTCCAGTTGACGACTCACCTGAAACAGCCTGAAATTCATCAGATTCTGGCCAAGGCCATGGTTGAGATGTCCATTGGCGAAATGGAGCAGATACGTGATTTCTTTAATACCGAACAGGACGTCAGAAGATATCTTCTCCGCATTCGCCGCAAGACGTCGCTCCTGATTGCCGTCAGCTGCCAGCTCGGCGCGTTGGCTGCGGATGCGGACCGCAAGGTGGCCAACAGCCTGTATCGATTCGGATATAATGTCGGCATGGCATTTCAGATTCAGGACGATCTCCTGGATCTGTGCGGGACGGAGAAGCAGATTGGCAAGCCCCCGGGGAGCGATATGAGACAGGGAAACATTACGCTGCCCGTCATTTTCGCTCTCGAGGACAGCCAGCGGAGAGAGCCGCTGCTGCAGGAGCTGGAACGGATTCATGCACTAAATGGCCAGTGCGATGTATCGGGCGCCGTAAAGCTTGTAACCTCAAGCGAAGGCATATCGAGATCCGAGGCGCTGGCTGATCGGTATATAGGTAAAGCATTGGCTGCATTGGATACGCTGCCTGACATCAAGACCAAAAAACAGCTTAGAGATATCGCAAATTTTATTACAAAGCGGTCATATTAGCCTTACCCATGAGGTTGCTTTCTGTTAAAATACGGGTACAAACATGTAACATCACCTGAGCATGGAATGAAGGTTCAATTGTTCAATTACCTAGGATGAGGGGAAGCGTGATGAGGCCTATGGAACGTACTTTTTTAATGATTAAACCCGATGGTGTGCAGCGTGGGCTGATCGGCCGAATCGTCGGCCGTTTGGAGGATAAAGGATTCAAGCTGGTTGCGGGCAAGTTTATGCAGATTTCGGACGAGCTGGCCAAGCGCCATTATGCGGAACATGAAGGCAAGGATTTTTTCGATAACCTGGTAGGGTTCATCACGTCCGGACCGGTGTTTGCGATGGTTTGGGAAGGTGACGACATCATCGCTTTGTCTCGCCAGGTCATCGGCAAAACGAATGTGAAGGATGCGCTGCCAGGTACGATACGCGGGGATTTTTCGGCCCATACGCCGCATAATCTGATTCACGGATCGGATTCGCCTGAAAGCGCGCAGCGCGAGATCGCCAATTTTTTTGATGATCGGGAATTGGTTGAGTACAACAAGACGCTGTCCCCTTGGCTGTAAGCGAAGCGGGAAGCGGAATAATCTGATTAACAGGATGATACGATGACGGAACATGAACCAGTACTGGAGGATCCCGATTATATCGGCTTTGTTCGCAGCATCGAGCGAAGCACGGGGATCAACCTGGCCGATTACAAGGAAGCGCAGATGAAGCGAAGGCTGACGACGCTGCGCATGAAGAAGGGGTTTGAAACCTTTTCGGCCTTTTACGATGCGATGATGAAGGACAAGCCGCTCTTTCATGAGTTTTTGGACCGGATGACAATTAACGTCTCGGAGTTTTGGCGCAACCCGAACCGGTGGGAAGTGCTCCGGGACAAAATATTGCCGGAGCTGGCCAAGCAGAATCCCGGGGTGTTGAAGGTTTGGAGCGCTGCCTGCTCGACCGGCGAAGAGCCCTATACGCTTGCCATGATCCTGGCGGAACAAAACATGCTGGGCCGGGCGCGCATCATGGCGACCGATATCGACGACGGTGCGTTACATAAAGCGAAGGAAGGCCTGTATGTCGAGAGGTCACTCAAGGACGTCCCTTCCGGAGTAGCCGCCCGCTATTTTAAGGAAGAGGGCTCGCTGTATCGATTCAGCGAGAACTTGAAGAAGGAGGTCTCCTTCCACAAGCAGAATCTGCTCACGGACCGGTTCGAAGCCGGGCATGATCTGATTGTCTGCCGGAACGTGATGATTTATTTCACGGAAGGGGCCAAGCACAAGCTGTATCAGAAATTTGCCGCGAGCCTGAAGCCGGGCGGGTTTCTGTTTGTGGGCAGCACCGAACAGATCTTTAATCCGGGGCAGTACGGCCTGGAAAGCAACGAGACCTTTTTCTACCGTAAAATTCAATAGAGACGGCAGTCTTAACGCATAAAGCGCTTTTCAATCCGCAGGATGAGAGGCGCTTTTGCTCGTTTGTCGACATTCTTGTCAAAGCGTTAGACCTATACTATAATGAGCAGAAGATGTTCACGGAGTTTAGCGGTTTAACGCTTAAAAGCCTAAAGGGGGAAAAGCATCATGAGCTTACGGTTTTTAACCGCTGGGGAGACGCACGGACCTCAGCTGACAACTATAATCGAAGGGCTTCCAAGCAACTTGGAGCTTGATTTCGACGCACTGAACTTTCAGCTCCATCGTAGACAGAAGGGGTACGGCCGGGGACGCCGCATGCAGATCGAGAAGGATACCGCGCAAATCCTTGGCGGTGTGCGCCACGGCTATACAACCGGTGCGCCGCTCGCGCTGGTCGTCCAGAATAACGATTGGAAGCATTGGCAGAACATTATGAACGTGGAGCCGATTGAGGGCAACGACGAGGCGAAGAGACGGGTTCATCGTCCAAGACCGGGTCATGCCGACCTGAACGGCGGATTGAAGTACAACCTGAAGGATCTGCGTAACGTGCTGGAACGCTCCAGCGCCCGTGAAACCACGGTCCGCGTTGCCGTTGGCGCTATCGCCAGACAATTCCTGGCTCAGTTTGGCGTCAAAGTGGCTGGCCAGGTCATCCGAATCGGCGAAATCGAGGCTCCCCCGCACAATCTTTCGATCGATGAGCTGATCGAGCGTACGGAAGCTTCTTCGGTTCGCGTGGTGGACGAAGAGACCGAGAAGAAGATGGAAGCCTACATAGACGAGATCAAAAAAGAAGGCGACTCCATCGGCGGCATCGTGGAATGCATCATCGAAGGATTGCCGGTCGGATTGGGCAGCCATGTCCAATATGACCGCAAGCTGGATGGACGCATCGCGCAGGGCGTGATGTCGATTAACGCTTTTAAGGGCGTTGAGGTAGGCATCGGATTCGAAGCAGGCGAGCTGCGCGGCTCCCAGGTGCATGACGAGATTATGTACAGCGAGGAGCGCGGATACCACCGTGCGACCAACCGCCTGGGCGGATTCGAGGGCGGGATGACAAACGGCATGCCGATCGTCGTGCGTGGCGTCATGAAGCCGATTCCGACGCTGTACAAGCCGCTTCAAAGCGTGGATATCGACACGAAGGAAGCCTTCACGGCTCAGGTTGAACGCTCGGATGCCTGTGCGGTTCCGGCAGCCAGCGTCGTGATGGAGCACGTTGTGACCTGGGAGGTAGCTAAGGCGTTCCTTGAGAAGTTCGGCGGCGATTCGATGGAGGAAATCCATGCGAATTACCAAAACTACCTGAAACAGCTGGAGAACTACTGATATGAGGACATTACATGTGGAACTGGGAGAACGTTCCTATCCGATTTATATCGGTGCGGGGATTCTGAATACCCTCGGCGAGCTGAGCGCGAAGCATGGCATAACCCGCAAGAGCCCGCATCTGATCGTAACGGATGATCAAGTGGCGCCTCACTATTTGGCGCAGGTGGAGGAGCAGCTGAAATCGGAAGGGTACACGGTCATATCCCATATCGTCCCTTCCGGCGAGTCCTCCAAATCGCTACAGGTCTATGAAGAGGTTATGACCACGGCCATCAACGGCAAGCTGGACCGCAGCTCGGCTATCTTCGCGCTGGGCGGAGGCGTTGTGGGCGATTTGGCCGGATTCGTCGCGGCGACATACATGCGCGGCGTGACGTTTGTTCAGATCCCGACCACGATCCTTGCCCATGACAGCAGCGTAGGCGGCAAAGTGGCGGTGAACCATCCTCTGGCCAAAAATATGATCGGCGCTTTTCATCAGCCCGTCATGGTGGTTTATGACGTGAATACGCTGATGTCGCTCCCAGCGCGCGAGGTGTCTTCAGGCCTTGCGGAAATGGTGAAGCATGGCTTGATCCTGGACCGGGATTTTGCCTATTGGTGCCGGGAGAACGGCTCCAAGCTGCTGAGCCTGGAACCGGAAGCTTTGATCTACGGCCTGGAGCGCGGCTGCGCGATCAAGGCGGAAGTGGTATCCCAGGATGAGCGGGAAGGCGGCTTGCGCGCCATTCTTAATCTGGGGCATACCATTGGCCATGCCATCGAAGCCGTTGGCGGTTACGGCCGATTCTTGCACGGCGAGGCGATTGCAATCGGCATGGCGGGATCGGCCCGACTTGCTGAGAAGCTTGGCAGACCTGCGGATCTGCACGAAGAGACGGTGAGCATGCTGAAGGCGGTGAATCTGCCGGTAATCTTGCCGGATGACGTCTCGGTCGATCGCATCATGGATGCCATGCAGCATGATAAGAAGTTCGCCGAGGGGCAAATGGTATTTATCGTTCCGGAATCCATCGGTTCCGTCAGCATCGTTAAGGATGTACCGGTAGAAGCTGTTCGATCCGTGGTCGAACAGTTGAAGGGAGAGGGATAGTTCATGATGAATCGGGGAATCCGGGGGGCGACAACCGTCACCCGCAACGATGAGCAGGAGATCGTACAGGAGACGCTGCGTCTGCTGGAAGAGATGGTGAGACGCAACGAGCTACAGCCTGAATATATCAGCAACATATGGATTACGATGACGCAGGATTTGGATGCAACGTTCCCGGCCAAGGCGATACGCCAGCTGGAGGGCTGGGATCTCGTCCCTTTGATGTGTTCGGTTGAAATCCCCGTTCAGGGCAGTTTGCCGCGCTGCATCCGGTTTATGGTGCAGGTCAATACGGACAAAAGCCAGAGCGAGATCAAGCATGTGTATTTGAACGAAGCCAAGCGGCTGCGTCCGGATTTATCGGGCTCCAACGCTTGATATTGAAAATTAGGGTTGCGGTAACACGGCATTATCCTGTATAGTGATATCAGAATAGCTGAGTAGAGTTAGGTTTTACAGATGAGTTGAGTTGAGAAGAGCTGAGGCATTTTAGGGAGTAACATCATCGGGTTTTAGGATACACTTGATTTCATGATGAATCTTACGGCATGTTCGGACGGCCGGTTACAGGTCTATTTCTTGTATCCGTTCCATGAAACGTCAGCGCTGTAGGTTGTCGATGAACGGGTTGAATGTCCTTTGACCGCGCTCTTTTTTCATAGACTTATTCTGAACGTTAACCTCTACTTCGGTAGAGGTTTTTTTGTTGTATACATTCATTAAGGAGGGATTGACATGGCGAATCCATCAATGGAGCAAGTGGTGGCAATGGCAGGTGAATACAACCTGATTCCGGTAGCGATCAGACTGTTAGCCGATATGGAAACCCCGATTCGCATTTTTCAGCGCTATGCGGAGCGGAAACGGGCATTTTTACTAGAGAGCGTTGAGGGCGGCGTACAGTGGGCACGGTATTCGTTCATCGGAACAGACCCCTTCTTAATGATAACGGGTAAAAAAGGAAAGATCGAGATTGAAAAGAACGGGGAACGTTCCTTGCTGGAAGGCAAGCCCGTCGAGGAGCTCAAAGCGCTGCTGCGTACGTACCGCAGCCCGCAGCTGAAGGAGATGCCTCCTTTTACCGGAGGGGCCATCGGATTTTTTGGATATGATCTGCTTCAATATTACGAGAAGCTGCCTGCACACGCGATGGATGATCTCGGGATGGATGATATCCGGTTCATGTTTTGCGATCAAGTCATTGTCTTCGACCACGTGAAGCAGCAGATCATGCTGGTCGGCAACGTGCACGTGAAACCTGGAGATTCGGACGACACCATCCGTCAGACCTATATGGATGTATGCCGTACCCTGGAAGCGGCGGCCGAACAGCTGCAGGATCAGGGGCCGCGGGAGAACGTGAACTCCAGAGGCATCCCGGCCGATGTCGACATGGGCGATATTAAATCCAACATGACCAAAGAGAAGTATCTCTCCAATGTGGAGCAAGCGAAGGAATATATTCGTGCAGGCGACATTTTTCAAGTTGTGTTGTCCCAGCGCTTCCATATCGAGACCGAAGTATCGCCGCTTCACGTCTACCGGGTGCTGAGAACGCTGAATCCTTCGCCGTACATGTATTATCTCAAAATGGACGACGACATTATCGTGGGAACGTCTCCTGAAGCATTGGTGAAGGTGGATGGACGAAGGCTGGAAACAAGACCGATCGCGGGCACAAGGCCGAGGGGCAGCAACGAAGCCGAGGACCAGGCGCTGGCGGATGATCTGCTGCAGGACGAGAAGGAACGCGCGGAGCATTTGATGCTGGTGGATCTCGGCCGCAACGATCTGGGCCGCGTATCGGAGTTCGGCACGGTGAAATGCGATACGTTCATGGAGATTGAAAAATACTCCCACGTGATGCATATGGTATCCAGCGTATCCGGCCAGCTGAGCGAGAATAAGGATTTCTTTGATGCTTTTCTGTCCTGTTTGCCGGCAGGAACGGTATCCGGAGCTCCGAAACTGCGGGCAATGGAGATCATTGCCGAGTTGGAGCGGGAAGCGAGAGGCGCATATGCCGGGGCTATCGGTTATCTGGGCTTTGGAGGCAATATGGATTCCTGCATTACGATCCGCACGATCATTTTTCGCCAGGGCAAAGCTTATGTTCAGGCAGGGGCCGGAATCGTATGGGACTCGGTTCCCGAGAAGGAGTATGAGGAAACCATGAATAAAGCCAAAGGGATGCTGAAGGCGATCCGCGTCGCGGAAGCGATGTTTCCGTCCAGCACGGGGGCCAACGACTTAATCAATCAGGATTATCTGTATCAATATACACCTTAACATGAAGGAGGAGATCGTAATGAACGTGATGGAGACGATGCAATCCAGCCTTTCAAAGCTGATCGGCGGTCAGGATCTGAGCCGGGATGAGGCCCGCGGGGTGATGCAGACGATAATGGAAGGCCATGCGACCCATTCTCAAATCGGCGCGCTGCTGACGGCCTTAAGAATGAAGGGAGAAACCGTAGAAGAGATAACCGGTTTTGCCGAAGCGATGAGAGGCGCCGGCGGACGTGTCGTTACTGAGCGGAACCAGCTGCTTGATACGTGCGGCACCGGAGGATCCGGCATTCACAAGTTTAACATTTCTACCGTATCCGCCATTATCTCCTCCTCGGTTTCGGTCAGAGTGGCCAAACACGGCAACCGTTCGGCATCGGGCCGGGCGGGCAGCGCCGATGTGCTGGAAGCGCTTGGCGTCAATATCCACTTGACCGCAGAACAAGCCACAGCCTGCCTGAACGATATCGGAATCTGCTTCCTGTTCGCCCAAATTTATCATCCGTCGATGAAATATGCGGCCGCCCCTCGCAAAGAGCTCGGGGTCCGGACCGTATTTAACATGCTGGGGCCACTGACGAACCCGGCGGGCGCGGACCGGCAGATGCTCGGGATATACGATATGAACAAAACGGAAACCATTGCGCAGGTCCTCAAAGAGCTCGGTTTGAAGCGGGCCATGGTGGTGACCAGCCACGATGGGCTGGATGAAATCAGCGTCTCGGCGCCTACCCGGGTATCGGAGCTCCGGGGCGGAGAAGTCCGCACTTATGATATCCACCCCCATGATTTGGGTCTGTCGCTTCATTCGATGAACGATATCCTGGGCGGGGATGCTCAAGAGAATGCGGCCATCATCGGCTCGGTACTGCGCGGAGAACGCAGTGCTTATCGGGACATCGTGCTTGCCAATGCCGGTGCCTGCATCTATGTGTCGGGACTTGCGGATAGTTTGGCCGAAGGCGTGCAGCGTGCAGCGGGAGCGATTGATTCCGGGCTGGCGCAGTCCAAGTTGGAGCAGCTGATCTCAAGAACGGGGGAAATGAGTTATGTATCTTGATCGAATCGTAGAAACGAAACGCAATGAGGTTGCACAGCTGCGAGAAACGTTCAGCATCTCGGAAGCAGAGAGGCAAATAGCGGATTTGCCTCCGACTCTCGGGTTTGAGAAGGCGTTGTCCATGGGACGCAAACGCAGCATGGGGTTAATCGCCGAGGTCAAAAAGGCTTCGCCCTCCAAAGGGTTGATTCGTCCCGACTTTGACCCGGTTATGATCGCCAAGGCTTACGAAGCAGCCGATGCCGATTGTCTGTCCGTGCTGACGGATAAGGACTACTTTCAGGGAAGCGGAGAATATCTGCAAGCGGTAAGGGCGGCCGTCAACATCCCGCTGCTGCGCAAGGATTTCATTATCGACGAGACTCAGATTTACGAAGCGCGCCTGCTGGGTGCGGACGCCGTTCTCTTGATTGCGAGCATCCTTGCGCCGCAGCGTATCGCGGAGTTCATTGACGTTGCAGGCTCGATCGGATTGGATTGCCTGATTGAGGTTCACGACGGGCAGGAGCTGGAATCGGTACTCGGACTGGGAACGGCCCGTCTGATCGGGATTAACAACCGTAATCTGCGGACCTTTGAAACCTCATTGCAGACAACGGCAGATATCGCGGCGCAGGTTCCGCAGGAAGTGACGCTGATCAGCGAAAGCGGAATATCGAGCCCGGCCGACATTTCCTACTTGCATTATGTGGGAGCACACGGGGTTCTGGTCGGGGAACATTTCATGCGCCAGCAGGACGTGTTCCGCGCTGTGAACGATCTGATGGGACCGCTGCCGATAGCTGCAGATATGGAATAAAGGGGACATTCGATGATGAGTACGGCTCTAAAAATATGTGGACTTCAAAGCGTTGAAGTGCTAAAATCTATGATAAACTTACCTGTGGATTATATCGGATTCGTATTTGCCAAGAGCCGGCGGCGGGTAACGCCGCAGCAGGCTGCGCAGCTGGTGCAAGTATTGCGGGAATGGGAGCATGACAAGATTCCCGCTGCTGTCGGCGTCTTGGTTAACCCTGAGTTGAGCGAGCTCGCAGAGCTTCTTCAAGAAACGGCGCTTGACGTCGTGCAGCTGCATGGTCAGGAATCGCCGCAATTTTGCCGGGAAGTGAAGGAGCGCTTCCCGGTTTCCGTTTTTAAGGCGGTATCGATCGGAAGTGACCGTCCGGAAGCGGAACGTCTGTCGGCACTGGATTCGTATGCGGGCTGCATCGACGGACTGCTGATCGACACCTATGATCCGGTGTACGGCGGAGGGTCGGGCAAGACCTTTGCCTGGGATCTGATCCCGGCGTACCAGCAATGGGCTGAACGGCAAGGGATTCCCTTGTTTGTAGCCGGCGGGCTCGATCCGGATAATGTTGCTCATTTGATCGGCCAGTACGCTCCGTACGGGGTGGATGTATCCAGCGGCGTAGAGAGCGAGCCTGGCGTGAAGGATATAAACAAAGTGACTGCATTTGTAGAAAGGGTGAAGGGGAAATGACACAGCTTCCTGACCGTAATGGACGTTTCGGGGTGTTTGGAGGCCGGTTCGTGCCGGAAACACTGATGAACGCTTTAATAGAGCTTGAGCAAGAATATAATCGTTTTTCGGAGGATCCTGCTTTTAAAGAGGAGATCGCCTATTTGCTGAAACAGTATTCCGGAAGGGAAACGCCGCTTTATTACGCGGAGCGGCTCAGCCAACATCTCGGCAAGGCTAAAATTTACCTGAAGCGCGAGGATTTGAACCATACCGGCGCGCACAAAATCAACAACGCCATTGCACAAGGCGTGTTAGCCAAGCGCATGGGCAAAGGCAAGGTCATTGCCGAAACGGGCGCCGGACAGCATGGCGTAGCGACCGCGACGGTAGCCGCTCTGCTGGGTCTTGAATGCAAGGTATTTATGGGCGAAGAAGATACCAAACGGCAGCAGTTGAACGTATTCCGCATGAAAATGCTCGGTGCCGAAGTGATTCCGGTCACGTCGGGAAGCCGAACGCTGAAAGATGCCGGCAACGAGGCGCTTCGCTACTGGGTCAGCAACGTCGAGGATACCTTTTATGTGCTGGGCTCCGCTGTAGGGCCGCATCCTTATCCGATGATGGTGCGGAACTTCCAGCGCATTATCGGTGACGAGACCCGGAGGCAGATACTGGAGACGGAAGGAAGGCTTCCAAACGTCATTCTTGCGCCGATCGGGGGCGGTAGCAATGCGATCGGCATGTTCTATCCGTTCCTTGAAGACAAGGAAGTCGGTTTGATCGGCGTCGAAGCGGCAGGCAAGGGAGTGGATACCGATTTTCATGCGGCTACGATGTCCAAGGGGACACAAGGCGTATTCCAAGGCTCGATGAGTTATTTGCTGCAGGACGAGTACGGACAAGTACAGGAGGCGCATTCCATTTCAGCCGGCCTTGATTATCCCGGGGTTGGTCCGGAGCATTCCTATTTAAAAGACATTGAACGCGTGCAGTACGTACCGATAACCGACCAAGAGGCGCTCGATGCCCTGCAGCTGCTATGCCGCACGGAAGGCATTATTCCTGCCCTGGAATCCGCGCACGCCGTAGCGCAAGCCGTAAAGATGGCATCTACGTGGACCGAGAACGATATCGTCGTGATTAATTTATCCGGTCGCGGCGACAAGGACGTGGAGTCCATCATGGCTTACACGGGAGGGAAAACCGAATGAACCGAATCGATCAGACCTTTGCGTCGTTGAAGCAACAAAACAAGACTGCCATGATCCCTTATCTCACCGTCGGGGATCCGGATGTGAAGTCGACGCTGGATATCATCCATGAGCTTGAAATCGCGGGAGCCGACATTATTGAACTCGGCGTTCCTTACTCGGATCCCCTTGCTGACGGACCGGTCATCCAGCGAGCTTCCGAGCGCGCGCTGAAGGGCAATGTGACCATTCGCACTTGCATGGAAACCGCGCGCCTGGCAAGAGAGCGGGGCAGCAAGCTGCCGTTCATCCTGTTCACGTATTACAATCCGGTACTGCAAACCGGACTGGACGTTTTCTTCGAGGAAGTGGTAAGGCACGACATCAGCGGCTTGATCATTCCCGATCTTCCGGTGGAGGAATCCGAGGAGGTTCGGAAACGCGCCCACGCGGCGGGCGTTCATCTGATTCCGCTGGTGGCTCCTACCTCCCATGAGCGGATCGCGAGCATCGCTTCGGAAGCGACCGGCTTTGTGTACTGCGTATCCTCCCTTGGCGTGACGGGCGAGCGCACCGATTTTTACGCGGGGGTGGAGTCTTTTCTTGAGACGGTAAGGCAGTACAGCAGCGTGCCGATCGCGATCGGCTTTGGCATTTCATCCAGTGAGCAGGTGGCCAGATTCTCAAAAATCTGCGACGGCGTCGTTGTCGGCAGCGCGATTGTGCGTCAGATTGAATCGACCATTCCTCTGCTGGAGAAGGAAGAGACAAGACAGCAGGGACTTTTGCAAATCAGGGAGTTTGTGGCACAATTAAAAGGATAGTGTTGTCCATAGCAGTTATGAAAGGTGAGGCGAATATCGTATGAAACCGAAAGCGCAAATTGTTAATCTTCCCGTATATCAGCCCGGGAAACCGATCGAAGAAGTCAAAAAGGAATTAGGGCTTGATGTTGTCATTAAACTGGCCTCCAACGAGAATCCGTACGGCTGCTCGCCGCGCGCAACCGAAGCGATTACCGCCGAACTGGGAACGCTCAGCCTGTATCCGGACGGAAGTGCGGCCGATTTAACGGCTGAGCTTGCTGGCCAGCTGGGAATTGAACGCAATCAGATTATTTTCGGCTGCGGATCCGATGAAATCATTGCCCTCATTATCCGGGCATTCCTGCAACCGGGGGATGAAACCATCATGGCGGATCAGACCTTCTCGGTGTATAAAACGAACGCGGATATCGAAGGTGCGACATGCATCGAGGTGCCGCTGGTGGACGGTAAGCACGATTTGCCGGGCATGGCCAAAGCCGTTTCGGACAAAACCAAAATCGTGTGGGTGTGCAATCCGAATAATCCGACCGGAACCATCGTTTCCGAAAGCGAGCTGGTTTCCTTCCTGGATGAAGTCCCGGCCCATGTAATGGTTGTGCTTGATGAAGCTTATTATGAATATGTAACGGACGCTTCGTACCCGGACAGCATCAAGTTAATGGAGCGTTATCCGAATCTGGTCATCCTGCGTACCTTCTCCAAAATATACGGCTTGGCCGCCCTCCGGATCGGCTACGGCATCGGGCAGCAGGAAGTCATTTCCTTGATCAATCGGGTACGTGAGCCGTTTAATACGGGACGCCTGGCTCAAGTAGCGGCGAAGGCAGCCCTGAAAGATCAGGAGTTCGTAGCGAAATGCCGTCAATTGAATGCCGACGGGATCCATTACGTACAAGGTGAATTTGATCGTCTTGGACTATCTTATTTTCCTGCGAACGGTAACTTCATTATGGTGGACGTGAAGAAGCCAGGCACCGAAGTGTTTAAGTCGCTGCTTAGCAAAGGCATTATCGTACGGCCTGGATTTGAACTGTATCCGAACTATATTCGCGTAACCGTAGGCTCCGAAGAACAGAATAAGGCTTTTATCGGCGCTTTGGAACAAGTGCTGAGCGAAGTGAATGCGCCAGCCTGATCGAATGACATAACAATAATCGCAGCTTGAAACGAGTGAGAGAGAACATGACAATGCAAATTTCCATATTCGGCGTCGGCTTGATCGGCGGTTCGTTAGCTTTAAACTTCAAAGGAAAACCTGGCATAACCGTTACCGGTTATGCCCACACCCAAGAATATGCCGACCAGGTCATTGCTAAAGGCGTCGTTGATAAGGTTACGCTTTCGGTAGAAGAAGCTGCCCTAGACGCGGACGTCATTTTTTTATGCGTTCCCGTAGGCAGTCTTGAGATGTACATGAAACGTTTGAGCGAAATGCGGCTGAAGCCGGGATGCATTATTACGGATGTTGGCAGCACCAAAGCAAGCATTGCCGAATGCGCGTCCCAGCTTGCCCTTAAGGATGCGTATTTCATCGGCGGTCATCCGATGGCGGGCTCGGAGCGGTCCGGTGTTGGAGCTGCCTCCACCGTATTGTTCGAGAATGCCTATTACGTGCTTACTCCGCCGGATGATGTCCCTCAGGAGAAGCTGAACGTGCTTGTAGAGCTTTTGTCTCACACGCGTGCCCATATTGTGAAGGTAGAGCCGAGACTTCACGATGAGATCGTTGGAGCGATCAGCCATCTGCCCCATGTGATCGCAGTGGCGTTAGTCAATCAGATCAGCTCCTATAATGACGATAATCCGTTGTACCGCACCTTGGCCGCAGGGGGCTTTCGGGATATAACCCGCATCGCTTCCAGCGACCCGGTCGTATGGCGGGACATTCTATTAAACAATCGCAGGGTCATGCTGACGCTGCTGCAAGACTGGAATGAAGGGATCCGGCGATTCATGGATATGCTGGAGTCGAAGGACGGTGCTGCGATCGAAGAGGCTTTCCGCATGGCAGGGGAATTCCGCAGCGTACTGCCAGAACGGCGCAAGGGCATGATCGTTTCCCAATTTGATCTGTATTTGGACGTGCCTGACCATCCGGGCATCATCGGCCGCATTGCGACGGAGCTCGGGACGAACAGCATCAACCTCAGCAACATGCAGATTATCGAGAGTCGGGAAGATGTGCCGGGCGTGATGAGGCTTTCCTTCCGCAATGAAATCGAACAGGAGCGGGCTAAAGAGCTGTTGTTATCGCAAGGACACTCGGTGTATCAGTAATTTTCCGGTTGTTTTTAAACAACCGGAAATAAATGCGTTTTCAGTGTTGACAAAATGAAAACGTATACATATAATAAAAGTACAGTATGGTTTCTCTCCACTCCTATCCAAAATATTGCACTTTGTGCAACCGCCTTCAATGATGAAGGCGGATTTTTTTTGCCGATTTTCCTATCCGTGGAAAACCTTCTGCCACAAACCTGAACTTTTCTCCAATATGTGCTATAATGCTAGAGTGCTAGTGTAGAAGATTTGGGGAAATTGCCAAATACATAGAATAGTCAGACAACATGAGGCGTAACTATATATGGTTTGACGGTACTTTTGCACAAATCCTTGATTTTCCTCATGAAGGTGGAAATGACAAGGAATGGGCACCGGTGGGTGAAGGAGGAACGAAAAATCATATGACGGATTCCCAACTAATCCAAGAAATTAAGCAAGGCAATACCGAACTTTATTCCGAATTGATGAGGCGTTATCAGAGAAAAATATTGGCATTTGTCTATCATATGTTAAAAAGCTCGCACATGGAGCTTATGGCTGAAGATTTATGCTCGGAAACGTTCTACAAGGCTTTCCGGAGCCTGCATTCCTTCCGGGAAGTGGATGCATCCTTCTCGACTTGGCTCTACACCATTGCGCGCAACACCGTGCTGAGCGAACTTCGCAAGCATCGCAGCGGCACATTGCCCTTGGAGGAGAGCGGGGTCGTGCCAGTGGCGCCGCTGGAGGTCGCCCCGGAGCAGGCGATCCTGCGCAGTGAACGAGTACATATGGTAAGGGAAGCGATTAACAATTTACCGGAGAAACAGAGATCTGCGCTGATTCTTCGGGAGTATGATCAACTGGATTACCAGGAAATCGCAGATATTTTAGGTCAAAGCGTCAGTTCGGTTAAGTCACTGTTGTTCCGGGCCCGCGGCAGCGTCAAAATTCAGCTCGAACCCTATTTTTATGAGCCGGTTTTTGAGGATCTGAGAGGGATGAAGAACAGATGACTTGCAATGAAGCCCAAGAGCTGATGGAAACGGTCTGGGATTTACCGGACAACGATCTGCGGCGACAACGGCTGATTGCACATGTTCAAACCTGCAGTTCATGTGCAGCGGAGTACGAAATGTGGGTGGAAAGCCAGAACATGGTTCATGCCCTGGAGCATGAGATTCCCGACATGGACGCTGAACAGATCAACCGCAACGTGATGGACCGCATTTATCGCGATTTTCCCTGGCTGGTGGAGGAAACGTCCAAGAGCCGGGCGGTAAGCCGGGTGTTCCGGAAGCGGCTGACGCTGATGATTGCCGGTTTTCTGGCCTTGTTCGTTTGCAGCTTTGTTTATTTTGCAGCGACGGGCAATCAACCGGATCCGGTTCCGGAAGCCGTAACGACAGGGATTATCCCTACAGGCGTAGCGGATACGGCCCAAGGCTTGAATACCAAGGACGATTACAACATCCCAAAAACCAACAGCGGCATTATTGATCCTTTTGTGGTTGATATGAGTCCCACTCAGCCAGAATACTGGATGATACTTTCCCTTTTGGGAATCGGATGCGCTTTGTTTTTCCTAAAAAGACTAAATCGGGTCAGAAGATAAAATATGGATAGGATGGAGGAGAGGCGGCATGCAGATCGGCTTGGTTCGCCATGGATTAACGGATTGGAATGCTCTAGGCAAAATCCAAGGCCAAACGGACATACCACTGAATGAGGAAGGCCGTCGTCAAGCGCGTTTGCTTGGGGAAAGGCTTCTGCAGGAGGATTACCGATGGGACTTCGCGATCAGCAGCGGGCTCTCCCGCGCTGAAGAAACCGCGAAAATCATTTCGTCCATGCTGAACATTCCCTTGGCGCCGCCGGATAACCGCTTGCGTGAGCGCAAGTACGGTCAGGTGGAAGGCTTGACAGCGGAAGAGCGTGAAACCCGGTTCGGTGCCGATTGGCACATGTTGGATCTGGGCCAGGAAACGGATCTGGAGCTTCAGTCCAGAGGGCTTGTCTTTCTCGATGATATGTGGCATAAACATCCGGAAGCCAATATTCTTGTTGTCAGTCATGGCGGTTTTTTAGCGCAGTTATACAAGCTGGTGTGCCGTGGTGCCCTGAGCGAACGGATCGGCAATCTGTCGCTCACCGTCCTGGAGAGAAAAGAGGATGACTGGTCTCCCTTGCTGTTTAACTGTACCAAGCATCTGTTGACGAACCAATCGTAAATATGAGCGTGTATTAGTAGAAGGAGCCTTCCGACGGGAAGGCTCCTTCTTTATGTTGGATAGGTTGACGTTTACACTTCGGCGATTAAAATAAACCGGTGCTGCTGGACCTCGAAGTAGCCATTGGTCCGGATCATCCGGTGAATATGATGTAAAGGCTCGATATAGCGCTCCACCTTAAAATCAGGAATCTGCCAGGGAATCGCTATCAAATAATAAACCAGTGCGCCGATGTCGTAAAATCGCTGCGGTAAAAAGTCCTCGCGGCTGAAGGTAATCTTGAACCCGTGATCCTGCAGCTCTTGGGCCGCTATGGCCAGGTTCCAATGAGCGAACTCTTTATTCAGCGGAACGCCAAGCGATTCGTTAATCCCATAACAATCGGTTCCGCCGGATTGCTGGGTTACAAACACCCCGCGATCGTTCAATATTCTTCTTACTTCCGCTGCCGAATAGGATTCATGCTGATTGATGATCAGGTCAAAATAACGATCCTTTAAAGGAAGCGAGGAATCATCTTCAAAGTAGACAACGTTTACGCCCAGCGGCTCGAGTGTTTGCTTTGCAATCTGAACGTTCGGTTTGTACCCTTCGGTGGCATAAACGGATTTCGGGAGCGGCTGCAGGGAGGATAAGAATTCTCCTCCTCCCGTACCCATGTCCAGCATCGTAGCGGCATTTCGCATCAAAGGAAGCACCACGCTGCCCAAAGACCAGGGGAGAGCGTGGGACTGCATGCGGCCGGAAGCGGTAATACGCGAAAAATCCCATCCCGAAAAATGGTGATCCATGTTTTGAATGAAGTTTAAAAATTCAGCATCTTTTATCATCTCTGCATAACCTCCAAGTCATTTATCATGAATAAGTTTCTTCATATAAAACGCTCTTAAGGGAGGTCCGCGGATTCGATTCGCACCAAGTTATATTTCGTGTTCCGGCGTTCTTATCATGATGATCCTCCTGTATGGATGGAATCAGCCCGTCTTAAAAATGCTGGGCTTCATTTTGTATTCGTTATAAAAACATCAAGTGCGGTTTCCTGTAACCGTTTGTATGTATTCTATCATTTAATAAGAGAGCATAGTCATTTCTATATAGAAATAATCAAAAAATATTTCATCAAACCGACGAGCATCAGGTATCAAAAGTCCGAAACCTTCCCATAATGGTTGTAAAACGGCGAGGCGATGGAAGATGAATCTAGCGGATATGCTCACATATGCCGATATTGGACAGCTTAGCAATATAGCGAATCACTATGATTGTGACGCTAAGCGGAATTCGAAGCACGAATTGATCCAGAGCATCCTGTCCAAGCTCGGGCGAAGAGAGTTTTTCGAGGAGCAGGTCAGCAGCTTGTCACCGAGCGATTTGCGTTTTCTGAACAATCTGGTCTTTGACACTCGAACAGGCTACAGCCTGGAAGAACTGACGGCCGCCATCCGTCATACGGCGGATTTGGAGGAGAAAGAAGATAAAGCCTCTTCAAACAAGAAGGCAGCTGCCGCCAAAACGGAAAGTCCGCGGGAGGCGGTCGCGCGTTATCGCCGGAGCGGCTGGCTGTTTAACGGTTTTACCCATTCCACCAAGTATTTGTTTCAAGTGCCCTCGGATTTGAAGGAGCGGTTCCGCGATGTGCTGCGGGAGCGGCTTCATCAAAATCTGCAGCGATTGCCGCATGATCCGGAAGCATACCGGGATGAGCAGGGACTAGCCGCGGAAGATCTCAAGCTGATTCTTAAATATGTAGGCGGGCACGATATCGAGCTGAACCAGGAAGGATTCATGTACAGGCGAAATCAGCAGCAGCTCATGAGTACGCTGCATATTTCGGAGCCGTTGATTACCAAAGGAGCGTGGCGGTTCGGGTATGGTCGTTCCTGCATTGAATATCCCGACCGATTTGCGCTGCTGTACGATTATGCCTACGCCAAAAAATGGATCAGGGAAAACCACGCCCGGTTGATCCTGAGTGAAACCGGAGCCTCGTTTCTTGAGGAAGGAAATCAAGTTAGCGTGATACAGATATTCCGCTTTTGGTTAAGACTGTATAAAGGCGCAATTCCCAATATATCTTCTCTTGTTTACTGGATAAGTCAGTGCGCAAGAGATTGGGTCACGGCAGCCTCGCTTTACGAATCGCTGGGCTGGCTAATCCGTCCTTTCTATTATGATAGTCCGCAAAACATCTTGGAGCAGCGGATTATCCGCATGCTGATGCATTTGGGGATGCTCAGAATAGGGGAGAGCCAGAGCATGGGAACATCATACAAAATGACCGCGCTTGGATTGAAGGCAGCGGAAGCCGGCATACATATCAGCGATTCGAATGATGATCTGATCCTCTAGCATGGTTGTTTGGACAAGTTCGCAGCAGCCGTAAATATGTTGGAAGTTAAGCAATTAAAGGGAAAGAATATAAGCTATACGCAAATTTAGTTTGGAGGTGCATCCTAATGGATAAGATGAAGGTTACTTACGAGGTTATGTTAGGTCTGGCGGCCGAAATGGTGTGGGACGAGGCATTGCGCAAGCATCGGAGCGAAGAGCTGTACAAGGAAATCGACGAAGCGCTGGCTTCCGGCGACGAAGTGGCTTTCCGAACCCTGACGGATGAACTGAGGACTTTGAATTGAAGAAATGCTTTATCGCATTTCTTCTTTTTTTTGCCTAACCTGCCCTTTCACTCGTATAATGAAGACAAAATCATGATGAGTGAGCAGAAAGGAATGTATCTTGCATGAAATTTAGTGAAGTGGACGAGCAGACGTGGCCGGAGCTGAAACCTTATTTTGATACCTGCCTGATTCCGTTTACCGGACTTTCGGGTACGGAAACGCCATGGGAGGCGACAGCCGCGCTGGAACGGCTCCGGGATTTTATGGATATGGCAGAAATTCCGTTTAAGGGAAGATTGGTTACATATCCTGCCGTACAATATGGAAATACTGAAGATATGAAGCTTCTAAATGAAGTTTGTCACAATGTCAAATCCATCGGCTTTAAGTTCGTGGTGGTCATGACAGCCGATTCCGAGCTCTCTATAGAGGATGTGCCCGAAAGTACGCTTGTCCTGTCGCGGCGCAGGCTGGAAGGCAGTGACTCGATCCCTATGCCTGCCATCGTATCAGGACAGATCAGCGAAATGTGGCAGCAGGAAAGCCGTGTTGAATTGTGACAAAAAACCAACAATTTATGAAAGGGCTATTGGAAGCGAACCCAAATTTGGGATTCAAATTCTTGACGGTCTTGGGTGCCTAAGATATTATTAGTATGTCCTAGTAAGTCGTGTGATTTTAATCATTGATGACACTTAAGAACGGTTGACAAAGGGGGTTGAACACAGAATGAGCAGCAACCACAATGACGAGCATGAAGAATCGCACAATCCACCCCGACAGAAAGAGATGTCCCGCAGACAATTTCTTACATACACGTTGGGCGGTGCCACAGCTTATATGGCTGCTGGAGTAGTTTTGCCAATGCTCCGCTTTGCCGTTGATCCGATTCTTCAAAATAAGGAAGAAGGGTCTTTTGTAAAAGTCGCGGAAGAGAGCAAAATTACCAACGATCCACAGGAATTCCATTTCGAGCTCAAACAGCAGGACGGCTGGTACAACAGTACAGCTACTTTGACGGCGTGGATTCGTAAGAACGATCAAGGTGAAATTGTAGCGCTTTCACCGATTTGTAAGCATTTGGGATGCCTTGTTGGATGGAATAACAACAAGAATTTCCCGGATGAATACCACTGCCCTTGCCACGGTGCGCGTTATACACCGGACGGTAAGAACCTGGCAGTCGCGCCGAAGCCGCTTGACCAGTACGAGACGAAAATCGAGAACGGCTGGATTTACCTCGGCGCCATCGTGCCAAATACCGTAGTAAAATAGGAGGCGTAGATTCAGATGTTGAAGAATGTCTACAACTGGATTGATGAACGTCTCGATATCACGCCGATTTGGAGAGACGTTGCAGACCACGAGGTACCGGAACACGTAAACCCGGCGCATCATTTCTCCGCGTTTGTGTACTGTTTCGGCGGCTTGACGTTTTTTATCACAGTCATCCAGATTCTGTCGGGAATGTTCCTGACGATGTATTACGTACCGGATATCATAAACGCTTACAACAGTGTCGAGTACTTGCAAACACAGGTTGCCTTCGGACAGATTGTCCGCGGCATGCACCACTGGGGCGCAAGCTTGGTAATCGTTATGATGTTCCTGCATACGATGCGCGTGTTCTTCACCGGCTCTTACAAAGCGCCGCGTGAAATGAACTGGGTCGTTGGTATGCTCATTTTCTTTGTTATGCTCGGCCTTGGTTTGACAGGCTACCTGCTGCCATGGGATAACAAAGCTTACTTCGCTACAAAAGTTACACTGGAGATTGCGAACTCCGTACCTTGGCTTGGACCTATCATTAAAGAATTGCTGCAAGGCGGTACGATCGTAGGTGCCGAAACGCTGACGCGTTTCTTCGCTATTCACGTATTCTTCCTTCCGGCTGTCCTTCTTGCCTTATTGGTAGGACACTTTATCATGATCCGCAGACAAGGTATTTCCGGTCCACTATAAGAAGAAGGGAGGCGCATATTTATGGCACATGGTCATAAATCTGATGAAAAAGTAGTTTATGTCGGCGATTCGCGTGTGAAAAAAGGCAGCGGTTGGGTTACGCCGCCGGATTACACCGCATATCCCGGCAAATCAGAAGCGTTCATTCCTAACTTCTTGTTGAAGGAATGGATGGTTGGTGTAGTTGTATTGGTCGGTTTCCTTGTACTGACCATCTCGGAACCGGCGCCGCTTGGTTATCCGGCGGATCCGGGGGCTTCGGTCATTCCGATGCCGGACTGGTACTTCCTGTTCCTGTATGAATATTTGAAGCTTCCGTACGCATCCGGTGATTATGTGGTACTCGGCACGATTGGCGTTTCCGGCGTGGCCTTTGGCTCATTGCTCCTGGTTCCGTTCCTGGATACAGGGAAAGAGCGGAGGTTCTACAAGAGACCTATCACTTCGGCGCTTATGATTCTGTCGTTGTTTGCCGTCATCTATCTGACCAATGCTGCATGGACGCATTATCAGCATGAACTGGAAGCTACAGGCCAGAAGCCGGAGCATATTCAGCGGGAAGAAGAAGCTCACGAGAAGCGTGCCGCTGGTCTGCCAACAACCAGCGGCAAGCAGCCTGAAGACAGCATCGTAGCGATTGTGGATAAGGATAATCCTGCAATGGAGACCTTCAAAACGGCTACTTGTATCTCCTGTCATGCTGCAGATTTGAAAGGGGCATCCGGACCGTCGCTGCGCGGCGTCGGTGACACCCATACAAAAGAAGAGATTGTGGCGATCATCGAAAATGGCCAAGGCAGCATGCCGGCTATGAAAGAAACGGCACTTTCTGCTGGAGTTACTGAAGAACAACTCGACCAGCTGGCGGATTGGCTCGCAAGCCAAAAAGCAGAAGCGGCTGCAGAGTAGCATGCATTAAAGAACCTGACCGTATTACGGTCAGGTTCTTTTTTAAATGCGTACATAGATGAAATATGTACCTGGTTTAGGTATAATCGGCATTAGTCTAAAGAATACAGGAACAGGATTGGAGGACCGAGTTTGTCAATTTCGTTTTTATGGAGCCGGGAATTTCTAAGCAAGCGATCGATTCTCTGGCTGCTGCTCGTATGCAACGTACTTGGAACGATCTATGGATACATATGGTACGGCGCTCAAATGGCCGATACGGTGGAACATGGCTACATATGGCAGGTCGTATTCGTGCCGGACAGCCCGACGGCCAGTTTGTTTTTCAGTTTGGCGCTTTTGCTGCTTCTCTACCCGCCTCGGAGCCTCGGCGTCGCGTTGTTTCAGCAATTCATAGAGGCACTGGCAGTCGTCACATCGGTGAAGTATGGCATATGGGCCGTTGTTATGATATTTGCCGGACAAGCCCAAGGAGATGTGCTGGCATGGCAGGATTGGATGCTTGTCGCTTCGCACACGGCGATGGCAGTAGAAGCCTTGCTGTTCGTCCGATTGTTTCATTACCGCTGGACAGCCCTAACCGGGGCCATTGCCTGGACGCTGCTGAACGACACCGTCGATTATACATATGGCGTGTTTCCGTGGCTGCCCGGTCCGTTATATGATGACCTGCCAGCCGTCCAGCTGTTCACTTATCTATTGACGCTCTTCAGCGGTTTCGCCGGCTGGATCTTCATGAAATACGGGAATCCCAAGCAACGCTAGCCGTTTCGCCGGCACGGTTCTATGAGCATCCCTTCTGCCATACATATACGGTAGGAGGGATGTCCCATGTTACGAATCTTTCCGAAGCTCCTTCTGTGCCTGTCCGCACTGCTTCTGCAGGTTACCGCAGGCTGGGGTAATCCCATATGGGCTAGCCCGGCGGCAAACGGACAGTCGGAGTCTTCGCCCGCTGCATCCATTCAGGCCAAAGCGCTGAACAAGGAAGTGGAGCAGTTATACCGCCATGTGGAGGAAGGCAATGTACAAGCCGTGTTAGAGGATATTCGCCGGGTATCCGGGCTGTTTGAGGCCTCCTCATTTCAAGGATTGACCGGCGTCGAGGGGATCCACGCGTTGGCTGAGAGCATTCTGGAGATGAAAGAAGCTACGGCACGGGCGACGCAGGAGCCCCACCACTGGATGGTGTCCGCCGGCAAGCTCCGAATGGCAGCGGATAGCCTGATCCATGCCAGGGATGCGTTATGGCATCAATATTACAAGGTCATACGCGAAGACCTGAGAGTCATGGGACAGTATGCGCAGCAGCACGATCAGGCTGGCATGAGACGAGCCTACGACAGCCTGAGCGAGCATTATGAGCTCATCCGTCCTTCCGTTGTCATTCAGCGCAAGCCCGAGGATGTCAACATGATGGAATCCTGGATTTCCTATGCAGGGGGGCTGGTGGCATCCGGAGACGCGGCGCAAGTGGAGAAAGTGGTCCCGCAGGGCGAGGAAATGATGAATATGTTATTCGGCAAGAAAAAAGACGAGCCTGCGCTTGCTCCGCTGGGAGAGGTTAAAGAGCCATGGACTTGGCAGCTGGTCATTGCCGCTTTTATTTTGGCGGCATTAACGTTTGCAGGGTACCGCAAATACCGCGGCCAGCTGTACAGCGCAAAGCCGATGTTCCCCCGAAAGTAGTCGAATATCCATCATGGTCCGAATAGCCCGGTGCAAACCGGGCTATTCCTCTTTAAAACCTTCCCCGTGCACGTCATTGACATCATTAATGATAATAAACGCCCGAGGGTCCAAGGATTTGGCGATTCCCGTAAGGCGGCGTATTTCCTGCCTCGATACGACGCAGTATACCATATGCTTGGCTTGCATGGAGTAGGCGCCGATAGCCGGGATCAACGTGACCCCACGATCCATTTCCGTGGATATGCGATTTGCGATATCAGGCGCACGGTCACTGATGATGGTGAAGGCTTTGGCAGCATAAGCCCCTTCCTGTATGAAATCGATCACCTTGGAAGCGATGAACACGGCGACCAGGGTATACAATATGCGCTCGAGCGGGATAAAGAATAAGGATAGACCGATAATCAAAATATCGAGGGATAAAATGATCTGGCCCATGCTGAAGCCGAATTTCCGGTTGATGATTCTGGCAATGATGTCGGAGCCGCCAGTCGTCCCGCCGAACCGGAAAACGATGCCGAGCCCGGCCCCCAATGTCACCCCCGCATAAAGCGCAGCCAGAATATAATCATGCTCGGTTTGAAAAGGCACGACATACCCGCGGTCGATCAGTAATTCGAACAGCCACAGAAACAGGGTTAAGGAGGCGATGCCTAGACCTGTATAGACAGACTGGCGTTTGCCGAGTATTTTCATTCCGACCAGGAACAGCGGGATATTCAATGCCATGGTTGAAATGGACGGCGATATGTTAAAGGCGTAATTTAGCAGTACGGTAATGCCGGTGACCCCACCCTCCATGAGTTCATTCGGAATGATGAAATACAGCAGTCCGAATGCGTATATGGCGGAACCGGCGATGATCGGAATGATCGTTTGCAGCTGATGGAGCAACTTGGACGTTTTCATAAGACCCCTCGCATTTCCAATAGTGGATATTTCCGATTGTCTGCAGATTGCTTCGCACCTGTCTAGTATGCGCCGATATGGTTTCAGCAATAAAAAATTATTTGTTTTCAAATCCGCTTTACGATAACATAGGTTTAAAACCAATCGCTCGTATGAGAGAAGACTGCCCCAGCTTGAAGGTTACAAGCTGAGGCTGACTGTGCAGTGAAGGGAGTTAAGAGTCTTGGGAAAATCAATGGCTGAAATGCAGCAGGAAGTCGATCGATACATATCACAATTCAAGGAAGGTTATTTCAGTCCCTTATCCATGATGGCCCGAATGTCTGAAGAGGTGGGGGAACTCGCCCGAGAGGTTAATCATCAGTTCGGCGAGAAGCCGAAAAAAGCGGATGAAGCGGAAAATTCCATCGAAATGGAGCTTGGAGATATATTGTTTATTACGATCTGTTTTGCCAATTCCCTCGGCATCGATCTCGCGGAAGCGCATGATAAAGTGATGCATAAATTTTCTACGCGCGATGCCGATCGTTGGACGAAAATAAACACCGATTAGGCAGCTGCTACATATGCTGTACCAAACCCGCTGTGGGGAGGGACAGCCCGTGAAACCTGAAAGTTATATACAAAAAGCATATCGATGCATACTTCAAAATGATTTCGAAGAAGCGTTGCGTTGGTTTGAGCAAGCGATCATCGCGAATCCGGGAGATGCCGAAGTGCATTATCGGTGCTCCATTACCTACGGCAGAAGCAACAAGCTGGAGATGGCGATTACGCATGCGGAGGAAGCCGTCAGGCTGCAGCCGGACAAACCGGAATATGCTCTTCATTTACAGCATATCAAGGCTGCGGAGCTGGTGCAGCGAGCAAGAAAAATGGTGGAAAACCGCAAGGATGTGACCAAGGCTGAATTGTATCAAGCCGTTGGACATCTGAAATCCGCCGTAGCCATGGACCCTTTGTATGCTCAGGCTTATGTATGGCTTGCTCTTGTTTACAGTGAACTCGATGAGCATGCGCTCGCCATTACCACGCTTAAAGAGGTAATTTCGTTGTACCCGCAGGAGAGCGGGCTGCAGCATATTATGGAGGAACTCAAACAGCGCTTGAAATCATATATGCAGGATACAGCATCGGATGGAAAGTGAGGATATGTAACATGGCAAACAAATGGACAGTTGCGGTCGTCGGTGCCGGCGGCCGTATGGGTAAAGAAGTAGTGAAGCTTGTATTGGGCGACGAGGAACTGGAACTGGTTGCTGCCGTCGGCTTGTCGGATGCGGGTGCCGATGCAGGAACGCTTGTAGGTCTGCCTGCTTGCGGCATTACGGTGACATCGGATCTGGAGATGGCGCTTGTCGAATCCAAACCGGACGTCATGGTTGATTTTACGGCGCCTCAATTTGCATACAGCAATACGGCGTTGGCCATCAAGCACGGCGTTCGCCCGATCATGGGCACGACCGGCTTCACGCCGGAGCAAATCGAAGAGCTGGACAAGCAATGCACGGAACAGAACATTGGCGGTTTGATCGCGCCGAACTTTTCCATCGGAGCCATTCTGATGATGAAATTTGCAGCCCAGGCGGCCAAATATTTGCCTCACGTTGAAATTATCGAAACCCATGGCGACCAGAAGCTGGATGCTCCGTCCGGAACATCGATCAAAACAGCGGAAATGATTGCGGCGAACCGCGAGGAGATTCGTCAAGGCAATACGAAGGAAGAGGAAGTCATTGAAGGTGCAAGGGGCGGGTATTACAACGGCTTCCGAATTCACAGCGTTCGTCTGCCGGGCGTTTTTGCCCAGCAGGAGGTCATTTTTGGCGGTTACGGTCAAAGCCTGAAGATCCGACATGATTCGTATGAACGTGCAGCTTATATGCCGGGCGTGAAAATGGCTATAGAGAAGGTAATGGGCTACACCGGATTGGTCTATGGATTTGATCATTTTATTGACTAACATAGGGGAGAAATTACTATGAATATTGCATTTATCGCGCATGACCGCAAAAAAGAGGAAATGGTCAATTTCGTTATCGCTTATGAAAATGTATTCGAAGATCATAAATTATACTCGACTGGAACGACGGGAACCCGGATTATGGAGCAAACCAAACTCAGCATTCACCGTTTTGCCTCGGGACCGCTGGGCGGCGATCAGCAGATCGGAGCTCTTGTGGCGGACAATGAGATGGACCTGATTATTTTTCTACGGGATCCGTTGATGGCACAGCCTCATGAACCGGACATCAATGCACTCCTCCGTTTGTGCGACGTGCAGGGAATACCGCTTGCTACCAATGTGGCGACGGCTGAGATTCTCGTCAAGGCGCTGGACCGCGGCGATTTTGCATGGCGCGAACTCGTTCATAAATATAAACCGGGTGTGGATAGCTGATGAACACCAAACTGGACATATTAATCTTCGGAGCACATGCAGACGATGCCGAGATCGGAATGGCAGGAACGATTGCAAAGCATACGGCAGCTGGGCTGTCGGTCGGGATCTGCGATCTCACGCAGGCGGAAATGTCGTCGAACGGCACCGTCGATCTTCGCAAGCAGGAGGCAGAGCGAGCTGCCGGTATTTTGGATCTCAAGGTCCGAACGAATCTGGGGCTGCCGGATCGCGGTTTGTTCGTGACGCCGGAGCATATTGAAAGGGTCACGGCCGAGATTCGCAAGTTTTCTCCTTCTATTGTATTTGCTCCCTACTGGGAGGATCGCCATCCGGACCATGTCGCGTGCAGCCGGTTGGTTGAGGAAGCGGTATTCAATGCCAAGCTTCGCCGATACATGCCCGAGCAGCCGCAGGTTAAGGTGGACGAGCTTTATTTTTATTTCATAAACGATATCGGAAGAACGGATTTGGTCGTTGACGTTACGGAGCATTACGGCGTTAAGGAGCAGGCCTTGTCTTGTTACCGTTCCCAGTTCGAGAAGGCTGAAGAAGATGCAGTCTCAACCCCGTTGACCGAGGGGTACATCGAGCGTGTGCGGGCCAGGGATTCACTGCTTGGAGCGCGCAGGCTTATTCCTTATGCAGAGGGCTTTGCTTGTAAAAGTCCGTATGTTGTTCATCTATTCGGCCCCAAGCAGGCATAATATATAGAGGCGTACATAAAGGAGGCCTGACATGAATCAGCAACCATTAAAAATCGGCATTACCTGTTACCCATCGCTCGGCGGGTCAGGAGTCGTGGCGACCGAGCTGGGCAAACTCCTTGCGGAGCAAGGCCACCAGGTTCATTTTATCGCTCACAGCATTCCGTTCCGATTAGGAACTTTCCATAAAAATATTTTTTATCATGAAGTTGAAGTAAACGACTATTATGTGTTTCGTTATCCCCCATATGACCTCTCGCTGGCGACCAAAATGGCTCAGGTGGCAAAAATGCAGCAGCTTGACGTGCTTCATGTGCACTATGCCGTGCCGCATGCCGTATGTGCCTTCTTGGCCAAGCAGATGGTCGGAGATCAGCTGAAAGTCGTTACGACGCTCCACGGAACCGATATTACGGTGCTGGCGCAGGACGAGTCGCTGAAGGATTTGATCCGGCTTGCCATTAATGAAAGTGATGCCGTTACCGCCGTTTCTCAGGATCTTATTCGTGAGACGCGGGAGCTGCTGGATATAAGCCGTGACATCGACCTTACCTATAATTTCGTGGATCCGCGGGTGTATTATCCGCGTGATTCGAGATCGCTGCGTAATGATTATGCCGATCCGAACGAAAAAATCATGATGCATATTTCCAACTTCCGTCCCGTGAAACGGGTAGGCGACGTATTGGAAATATTCGCCCAGGTGCAGGAGCAGATACCCGCTAAACTGCTGTTAGTCGGGGAAGGGCCAGAGCTTCCGAAGATCCAATGCCGGATCAATGAGCTGGGGCTTGGCAGCAAGGTGCATTTTCTCGGCAAACAAGACGAGATTGCCCATGTGATCTCGATGGCGGACGTGCTTCTGCTCCCATCCGAGAAAGAAAGCTTTGGCCTGGTCGCCCTGGAAGCAATGGCGTGCGGAGTGCCAACGGTCGGATCCACGGCAGGCGGCATTCCCGAGCTGGTTACCCATGGGGAAACCGGGTATCTGGCTCCAATCGGAGACACGCATTCGATGGCTCAGCACGTGCTTGAAATATGTAAGGATGAAGCCCTTAGCGAACGGCTGCGCAAGGCATGCCTGCAGCGCTCCAAAACGATGTTCTGCAATGAATTGATACGGGGCAAGTACGAGGAAATCTATTACCGAGTATTGGGACGGGAGGTTAGCGAGCTGAAGCCGGTTTGCGGCTAAGCTCGACCCTCTCGTTGTTTTTCGGATAAAAGGAACGGGAAACTATGGCAGATATGTATAATTCGATTCGATGGCGCAACGCGGACCCCGACATGGCCGAGCGGAGTGCGGATGTGATCCGCACTCTGCTTCGGCATGGACATGAAGCGTATTGGGTCGGAGGCTGTGTCCGTGATGAATACATGGGGCGCAGGGTCAGCGACATGGATATTACCACCTCCGCCTTGCCGGAAGTCACCTGTTCCGTCTTCCCCAAAGTAATTCCAACAGGAATCAAGCACGGAACCGTGACGGTGCTGATGGAAGGCCAGTCTTTTGAAGTGACGACATATCGGGTGGAGAGCGGTTATGAGGACCATCGTCATCCGACGGAGGTCGCTTTCGTCGGGGAAGTGAAGGAAGATTTGAGGCGTCGCGACTTCACCATGAACGCAATGGCCAGAGGAATTGACGGTTCCTGGGTTGACCCCTTCGGCGGACGAGAGGATATTGACCGGAAGGTGATTCGCTGCGTGGGCGATGCCCGTGTTCGTTTTCGCGAAGACGCCCTGCGCATGGTGCGCTGCATCCGTTTTGCCTCCGTGTTCGGTTTCTCCATCGCACTCCGTACATGGAGAGGGATCCTCTCGGAGAGAGACACCTTAGGATGGATTGCGATGGAACGCATCCGCAGCGAATTCGAGAAAATTCTGGCTGGGCCGTCCCCGCTGCGCGGATTGGAGATGTTTGTCCGGAGCGGACTGCATTCCCGGATGAAAGCGCCCTTTCCCTATACCACGCATGATAGGAAGACGATCGAAGCCATGGAGCGGATTGAACCGGACCATGCGACGATCCGTTGGTCCTTGCTCCTGCTCGCATGCGGCATTACAGCTCAGCAAGCAGAGGAGCTGCTGCGATCATGGACCTTCTCCAATAAGCAGCGTGAATCCATCGTGAAACTGCTCTCGCTGCATGAATCCTATCTGCAGCAACCGAATGCGGGCGATGCCGAAAGCAGCAGGCTCAAGTGGATCAGCCTAGTCCTTGCCTACGGGGTCGAGGCAGCCCAAGGATGGCTGGAAATGCAAACGGCTTTGCATCACGCGGGAGCGTCTTCTGCTCCGCTGACCTTCATCCGGCAACTTGACGTGTGGCTGCAGGATCTCCGGATCCGCAGCTTGAAGGATTTGGCCATCACCGGCAGCGAATTGCTTGAGACGCTGGGCAGACGCGGAGGCCCATGGCTTGGGGAACTTCTTGGGCTGCTGCTGGGGAAAGCGGCGGCAGGTTTGATTAACAACGATAAGGAATCGTTGATTGAAGAAGCAAAGCGGGTGGTAATTCATAATGAAGGATCATGATCAAGACAACGCACTTCTGAAAATGTTCCAGGAGAATGCCGGTCAGTTTCTGTCCGGGGAAGAGATTAGCCGAAAATTGTCCATCAGCCGGACGGCCGTATGGAAGCAGATCAATAAGCTTCGGAGTGCAGGGTATGATTTCGAGGCCGTTCCGCGGCTTGGCTACCGCATGTTGGACGAGCCGGACCGACTGAGCGGGGATCAACTGACAGCGGGCATGACCAGTCGGTACTTCGGCAAATCGATCAAGCTGCTGGACAAAACGACGTCAACTCAGGAGGATGCCCGGCAGTTGGCGGAAGAAGGGGCAGCCGAAGGCACGCTTGTCATCTCGGAAGAGCAGACGGGCGGCCGGGGCAGAATGGGAAGGAAATTTCATTCCCCGAGAGGCAAAGGCATATGGATGAGCCTGGTGCTCAGGCCGAAGCAGCCGCTGCATCTAACCCAGCAGCTTACATTATTGACAGGCGTGGCGGTATGCCGCGCCATCGCTAAATCCGCCGGCGTGCAAACCGACATCAAATGGCCGAACGATATTCTGTATCAGGGCAAAAAGGTTTGCGGCATTCTGCTGGAGTCCGCAACCGAAGATGAAAGAGTACGCTACTGCATTGCCGGCATCGGAATCAGCGCGAATCTGAAAGAAGCGGATTTTCCGGAGGAATTGCGGAACGTTGCGACGTCGATTCGCATCGCCGGCGGGAAAACCGTCAACCGGACATCTCTGATCCAGTCCATCATGACGGAGATGGAGGTTTTATACGAATTGTACAACGAGCAGGGCTTCGAGCCCGTAGCCTCGCTTTGGGAAGCTTTATCCGGTACGGTGGGCCGCGAGGTTCAAGTACAGACGGCCCGTGACCGTTTTAGCGGGATTGCGACGGGACTCAACCAGGACGGCGCTCTGCTGGTCCGCAACCAGCATAATGAACTCGTTCCCGTGTATTCGGGCGATATTCTTTTTAATACCAGGTAAATGAAACATGGTGAAATCGGAGCTGGAATTTGATATACTACAACTATAGAGGCGGTATCGCCATGAGCGAATTGCACTCTGCAGCAAGTGAGAATTATGATTTAGAACACCTTCATAACTGTTATGCCGGTTACGTTGGATTCTGCTCTGAGCCGAAAGGACCGAGACAGAAGGGACGATCGCGAGTGACTCTTTTTTGCCTTTCGGACTTTTTAGCAAGTACGTGCTAAAAGGTTTTTTTATTGTGTCTAACTACATCACACAGGGAGGCTGTGTCACAATGGCAGGCAAACAACCACTGAACATCGTGAAACTGAAGAACATGAAGAAGAAAGGCGTACCGATCACGATGCTGACCGCGTACGATTATCCTTCCGCCAAGCTGGCGGAAGAAGCGGATATTGATATGATACTGGTGGGCGATTCCCTCGGCAACGTCGTGCTGGGTTATAACTCCACGATTCCCGTTACGCTGGACGACATGGTGTACCATACTCGCGCCGTCGCTCGCGGAGCCGAGGATACGTTCATCGTAGCGGATATGCCGTTCATGACTTATCATGGAGGCATCGATGAAAGCTTGCGCGGCGTGCGGCGATTGATGCAGGAAGGTCATGCGCATGCCGTAAAAATGGAGGGCGGCGAAGAAATCGCCGATACCGTAAAACGGATCGTACAATCCGGGGTCCCGGTGCTGGGCCATATCGGGCTGACGCCTCAGTCGGTAAACCAGATCGGCGGATACCGGATTCAAGGCAAGGATGCCCAAGACGCGCAGCGGCTCATGAACGATGCGAAGGCGCTTGAAGCGGCCGGCGCATTTGCTATCGTGTTGGAGCTGGTTACGGAAGAAGCGGCTGCTGACATATCCAAAGCGCTGAGCATCCCGACCATTGGCATCGGCGCCGGTCGTTATTGTGACGGCCAAGTGCTGGTATTCCATGATATATTGAAATACGCGTCCCCTTATCGGGACAAACGCTTCGTGAAAACCTACGCCGATGTCGGCTCCGTTATCCGCGAGGGTATCACGCGGTATGTGAAGGAAGTGAAGGACCGCGCATTCCCGGCCGAGGAGCATGTGTTCAAGACGGAGAACAATGCCGGTTCCGAAACGACAACGGCATTATATGGAAGCCAAAAGGAAAAGGTGGGCACGACATCATGAAAGTGATTCGCAGCATTGCGGATTTAAGATCTGAGCTTCGGAATCGGCTGGAGTCCGGCAGAGGACCGGTAGGTCTCGTGCCTACGATGGGTTATTTGCATGAAGGACACGCCAGCCTGATGCGCAAGGCGCGGGAAATGTCAGGCACGGTGGTCATCAGCATCTTTGTCAATCCGATTCAGTTCGGACCGGGCGAGGATTATGAAACTTATCCTCGGGATGAAGCGCGTGACCTGGCCTTGGCGGAATCCGAAGGGGTGGACGTGGTATTCATTCCTGCGGTAGAGGAAATGTACCCTCAGCCGACCAAAACCAAAATTGCCGTAGCGGAAATTACGTCATTGTTGTGCGGGGCCTCCCGCCCCGGACATTTTGACGGTGTCACCACGGTTGTGAATAAATTGTTCAATATCGTAAAGCCCGACTATGCCTTCTTCGGGATGAAGGATGCCCAGCAGGTGGCCGTCATAGAACAAATGGTACGGGATTTGAATATGGATGTGACCATCGTGCCATGTCCGATCATTCGCGAATCCGACGGCCTTGCCCTAAGCTCGCGCAACGTGTATCTGAAGCCGGAAGAGCGGGAACAGGCGCTTGTGCTGTCGGGCTCGCTGCGGACGGCTCAGGAGGCAATCCGGCAGGGACAAGCGACGACGGCAGGAGAGATCCGCGCTCATCTTCGGGATTATATATCCCGCTCTCCGCTCGCTGATATCGATTACGCGGAATTGCTCACCTTCCCGGAGCTTGCGCCCGTGGAAGATTCATACCGCATTGTGGATGAAGACAGAACCGTCATCATGGCGCTGGCCGTGCGTTTTGGCCGCACCCGTCTCATTGACAATGCATTACTTCAACCAAAAGTAGGGGGACCCCATGTTTAGAACGATGATGAAATCCAAAATCCACCGCGCAACGGTGACGGAAGCCAATCTGAACTATGTGGGCAGCATTACCATTGATGAGGATCTAATGGAGGCTGCAGACCTTCTGGAGAATGAAAAAGTTCAAATCGTGAACAATAACAACGGCGCCCGTCTGGAAACGTACGTAATCAAAGGCGAGCGCGGCAGCGGCGTCATTTGCTTGAACGGAGCAGCCGCACGTCTTGTACAGCCCGGCGACAACGTCATTATCATTTCTTATGCCATGATGTCCAAAGAGGAATACGACCATCACACCCCGACGGTCGTGATCGTCGACGAATCGAATAAGCCGGTTACGACGGAATATCGCGAAGTTCACGCCGCCATTCTCTGAAGAACCAAAATGTGTCGGGACCTTAAAGGGATGAAAAGACCGTCTTCTACAGAAAATGAGTTCAGGTCGACGCACTGATCTCATTTTTCCGCTAAGGGTGGGATGCAGCTATGTTTCAACATGTATTCGCCGAAATGAACAACATGTTAGATGAAATTGTGAAGCATTACCCTTCTGCTCAAGGTCCCCAAAAACAGGCGCTGGTACAAAACTGGAACATGCTCAAAAGCATGAGCGAGGGCATTATCGAGGAGTGGCTGCATTTTGAAGAAAAAATGGCCATCTTCCGCGAGAGTGCAGCGTCACCTCCGGTTTTTCCGCCGACCGAAGCGCCTGAATTGCAGCTGGATGCGTTCGTTCGCGGTCAAGGTTACTACAAGCTGTTGATGTTCCAGCCGGCCATACAGCAGTTTGAGGCAGCCGCTGCGGTATTTCCGGACAGCCTTCTGATCAAGTTGTACATTGCCATGTCCCATCTGTATTTGGGGCAAACCGCCCAAGCATCCGACGTACTGATCTCCATCCTGCCCCTGGCTGACAACAGAAAGCTTCGGGCGATGATCTACAATGCGCTTGGATGCATCGAGGTGTTGAATGGACAGCAAGCAAAGGCCGAGGAACATTTTGCACTGGCAATTCATAGCGATCCGACGCTTCCCGACCCCATGATCAACCTGGAGGTCTGCAAGCAGAATCGCGGTGAGCTCCAGTACGGCAGCCAATTGATCTCTTTGCTGTAGAAATCAAGCCACAACAAGAAGCGATGCCAGAGCTCACCTTGAGACTTTGGCATCGCTTTTTGCGTACGGGAGCGGTACAGAAAGCCTGGGGATTTTTTACCCGGAATGTTCAAAACCCGCAACTTCTGGTATGCTGTTAATTAGTCTGGAGGAAAGGGATTTTATCGAAATGAAATTTGCCGTATTGGATTTTGAAACCACGGGCAACCAGTCTGCAGATGAAATCATTCAGGTTGGACTGGCCATCATCGAAGAGGATCGAAGCATATCCCGCGTATACGGCACCTATGTCAATCCCGGGATTCCGATCCCTCCTTTTATTACCGGTTTGACCGGCATTTCCGACAGTGATGTAGCGGATGCTCCGTCATTGGAAGAAATGATGATGGAGCTTGTGCCCATGCTCGACGATGTCGTATTGGTTGGACATAACGTCGCTTTTGATTTTAACTTTTTGCAAAACGCGCTCGATCGCTGCGGCTATTTACCGTTCAGCGGCCGTATTCTAGATACGATGCACTTCTTAAAAATATGCTTTCCCTCGCTCCCGTCCTACCAGCTCGGGATGGTGTCCTCTCATTTCGGCCTGGAGCATGACCGTCCGCACCAGGCGGACAGCGATGCGCTTGCCACAGCCTATGCGCTGCTGAAATGTTTGGAGGAGATCGACGAGCTTCCGCTGCTCACCATTCAGCGTTTAAGCGACCTGTTTGCCGACGAGGACAGCGATTTGGCCTGGTTCTTTGACGGCATTCGTTCCGACAGGGAGCACCGAGCCGTACAAGCGGGAGACACCCATACGTACTACCGCCAGTTTGCCTTGGCGGTGGATGATTGGAACGATATAGCACCTGTCAGAGATGAGACGGAGCCCAACCCCTTGGCCGATGTAAGCTTCGAGCAATACATGAACGATGTTCGTGAACGCCTGAAGGAAACGCTGCCTCATTACGAGAGCAGGGATGCCCAGGACATGATGTTCCAGGAAGTGATGCAGGCGCTGGATGACAATAAACATCTATTGATCGAAGCGGGCACGGGAACCGGCAAATCCCTTGGATATTTGCTGCCGTCGATCTATCAAAGCGTGAAGCAGGAACAGAAGGTTATGGTGAGCACGCATACGATCAACCTTCAAGAACAGCTGCGTGACCGGGATATTCCCCTGCTCACCCAGGTTGTTCCTTTTCCTTTTAAGGCGGCCATTTTCAAGGGCAGGGGACATTATTTGTGTTTGAGAAAATTTGAACATAAAATAAATAGAAGAGATTTTCATTCCCCGAAGGAAGACGTAATAACGGCGGCCCAGATGCTGGTCTGGCTGACCCAGACGGAGAACGGGGATGATGAAGAGCTAAACCTTGGCGGACGCGGAGGGGATTTCTGGGAGACCATCTCCAGCGATTCGGATTCTTGCCTCGGACGCGCCTGCCCTTGGTTCCGCAAATGCTACTATCACAGGGCCAAGCATGAAGCAGGCATCGCGGATGTCGTCATTACGAACCATTCGAAGCTGTTCACCGACGTGAAGGCGAATCATCAGCTGCTGCCAAGCTATGAGCGCCTCGTCATCGACGAAGCGCATCATCTTGAGGATGTCGCCGGCAAGCACCTTGGCTTGCAGATGAAGTATTTTTCGGTGGTCCATACCTTGACCCGTATGTACAAAGACAGCCGAAGCGGGCAGCTCCCGGCTCTGCGCCAGCTGCTGCAAGCTTCGCCGCACGAGAAGGCAGTCGAATGGTCTTCCGTCATCGACCGTTTGTATCCGGACCTCATTACCGTAAAAGAGAACTGGGATCGGCTCAGCGATCAATTGTTCGGACTGCTTCCGGAACGCGGAGACGCTTCTCCGGGAGATGCCGGCCAATTCTCGCTCCGCCTGTCCCCGCTTAAGAAGCCGAAGGATTGGGATTCGATGGCCGAACTGGAGCATCAAATTCATCTGACGCTGGGCGATGTCGTGCGCAAGGGCGATAAGCTGATCGCCGAAATGAAGGAAGATTTGGATGACTACAGCGCGGACAGCCTGTTAACCGACCTATCGGGCCTATTTAAGGACCTGGCCGCGCATCGTGAAGACCTGCGCTCCTTCATGGCCCTGAACGATGAGGGCACGGTATACTGGATGGAGGCGAACGGCAATTTCCGCAGCAAATCGCTGCAGTTGTATGCCGTGCCCGTCGACGTGAGCGCTCATCTGAAGGAATTGTTTTTTGACAAGAAACAAAGCGTGATTCTGACATCGGCAACCTTGTCGGTGGACAAATCGTTTCAGTTCATGATCGAAAACCTGGGTCTTCAGGAAGCGGCTGAAGCGGGGAACCTGAACACGGTTCAGCTCCCGTCCCCGTTTAATTACAGGGAACAGGCCCTTCTTGTCGTGCCGCGCGATTTTCCGAGCGTGAAGGGATCGGTCGGGGATGCACTCTTTGTGAATACGCTCGTGAAGTCTTTGGCCGATACGGCCGTTGCTACGCATGGCCGCATGCTCGTCCTGTTCACTTCGTACCGGATGCTGCGCCAGGTGCACGAGCCGCTGAAAGAAGCGCTGGCATCAAGCGACATCACGGTATTGGGACAAGGTATGGACGGAACCAGCCGTACCAAGTTAATCCGAAGATTTCAGGACAGCAGCGCTTCCGTGCTGCTGGGCACCAGCTCCTTCTGGGAAGGGGTAGACATCCCGGGCGAGGCGCTGACTTGTCTTGCCATCGTCCGGCTGCCGTTCCAGCCGCCGAATCACCCCTTGGTCGAGGCCAAGAGCGAACTGCTGCAGCAGCAGAAGAAGAATCCCTTCATGAAGCTTTCGGTTCCGCAAGCGGTCATTCGTTTCAAACAGGGGTTTGGGCGTCTGGTGCGAACAGCACAAGATAAAGGGATCGTGATCGTGTACGATACCCGGGTCATTGAATCCTATTACGGGAAGTATTTCTTATATTCCTTGCCGGGGCCGAAGATGGAGCATATGCCGACAGAGGGGATCGTTCCCCGAATTTCGGAATGGCTGCAGGAAGAGGCAAGCGCGGGAAACCAAGCGGAATAAAGTGAAACCAAGCACGATCAACAAAAAAAGATGTAGTTATTAACCTATTATTAGGGGGAGCATGCATGAAATCGGAAAAAATTTCGGAAGCCGTGGTCCGCAGATTACCTGTATACTTGCGCTATTTGAATGAGCTTCAGAAGAGGGAGGTTTCCACGGTTTCCTCCCAGGAGCTGGGACAGAAGCTGGACCTCAATCCTGCTCAAATTCGTAAGGACCTGGCGTATTTCGGTGATTTTGGACGGAAAGGGATCGGATATGATGTTTCTTATCTGATCGAGAAGATTCGCCAGATTCTGAAGCTGGACCAGAAGATCAATGTCGCATTGGTCGGGGCCGGTAATCTTGGACATGCATTATCGAATTACAATGCATTCCTGAAGGATAATATGAAGATTGTGGCGATTTTCGATTCGTATTCTCCCAAAGTTGGTATGAAAATTAACAATTTGGTCGTACAGCCGATGGAAGAGCTGGAGAAGACGGTTCATGAGCACGGCATTCGAATCGGGATTATTACCGTTCCGGATTTCGAAGCGCAGAACGTCGCGAATCAGCTTATCGCCTCAGGGATCGAGGCGATTCTGAACTTTGCGCCAACCATCCTGAAAGCCCCAGCCCATATCCGGATTCATACGGCTGATTTTACAACGGATTTGCAAAGTTTGGCCTATTATTTGGATAACGGCAAGGAGGATGCAGCACATGACAACAACGAAGTGGATGGTTAAGAACGGAACGTTTGCAGTACTGGAGGAAGGCCAATCCGTGCTTCGCGGATACCTGGTGGTTGAGAACGACCGGATCACGTACCTGGGCGAAGAGGAGCCCGTCGTGGAAGAGGGGACAGAGATTATCGACGGAACCCATCTGTTCTTCCTGCCCGGATTGGTGAACACGCATGGACATGCCGCCATGTCGCTTCTTCGCGGCTATGGGGACGATCTGGCGCTGCAGGTATGGCTTCAGGAAAAAATGTGGCCGATGGAAGCCAAATTCACGTCAGACGACGTATATTGGGGCACATCGCTCTCCGTGCTGGAGATGATCAAGGGCGGAACCACGACGTTTGTGGATATGTATGACCATATGGATCAGGTCGCGAAGGTTGTCCAGGACTCGGGAATGCGCGGCGTCCTGACGCGCGGCGTAATCGGTTTATGCCCGCCCGAGGTACAGCAGCAGAAGCTGGATGAGGCGGTGGCATTCGCGAAGGATTGGCATGGCAAGGCTGACGGCAGAATTACGACGATGATCTCGCCGCACGCGCCTTATACCTGCCCGCCGGATTTCATCGAAAAATTCGTTCAAGCATCCCATGACTTGAACCTGCCTTTGCATACCCATATGTCCGAAACGGAAACTGAAGTGGCTCAGAATGTTAAGGATTACGGGCTTCGCCCCGTTGCCCATTTGGAGAAGCTGGGCATGTTCTCCCGTCCTACGCTCCTTGCGCATGCCGTTCATCTGACCGATGAGGAAATCGAAGTCTTGGCCAAGCATCAAGTAGCCGTATCGCATAATCCCGGAAGCAATTTGAAGCTTGCCAGCGGAGTCGCCCGCGTACCAGCGCTGCTGAAAGCCGGCGTAACGGTGTCGCTCGGTACCGACGGACCTGCTAGCAACAATAACCTGGATATGTTCGAAGAGATGCGGCTGGCTGCCCTGATCCATAAAGGAGTAAGCGGGGATCCGACGGCCATTCCGGCCTCCGAAGCGCTCCGAATGGGCACGGTATACGGAGCCAAGTCCGCTTTCCTTGAGGATATCGGTATGCTCGCGGTTGGGATGAAGGCCGATATGATCGCATTGAATACGGATCAGGCGCATTTCCTTCCACGGACCGACTATATTTCTCACGCGATCTACTCTGCCAGCGCGAAGGATGTAGAGCATGTATGGGTTGACGGCAAGCAGGTGGTGAAGAATGGCGCGAGCCTTACTCTCGACGAGGAACGCATCCGCCGGGAAGCGCAGCGTGCATTTGAGCGTCTTACAACCCTCTAGGGAATAATCAAGGGGAGCGAGGAAGACGGATTTGAAGAAAAAAACGAAGTGGATATTGCTGAGCGTGTCCGGCGTCCTGCTATTATTGCTTGGCCTACAGCTCTATTATTCCTATGTTATGAAAGATACGTGGAATGAAGAAAGAATGGCGATCCTTGCAGCGAAACAGCATGGCCAATTGGTCTCGTCCGACAAGACCTATAAATCGGTATGGGGCGAGGACAATAACTATTGGGTGGTCAGCGGGAAAGATAAAGACAATCAAGACCGCATGGTCTGGGTGAAGTTTACGGACGATAACGTTCCTGTTGAAGGGACAGATGCCGTTCAGTCGGTGTTATTGAATACGGGCATGTCAGAGGCCGTGATGCGGGACCAGATCCGTAACGAAATGCCGGGTGCGGTCATCAAGCGATTGCTGCCGGGAATGTATGAAGGCGAGTATGCCTGGCAGCTGCAATATGAAAACAACGGTCAGCGCGGTTACCGATTCTATCGTTTTCAAGACGGAAACGCCATCGGAAATGATATTATTCTTCCTAATCAATAAGAAAACAAATGAAAAGGCGTCCCCTCATAGGGATGCCTCTTTGGCACATAAATATGTAAGCGCATACAGAAATAAATTGGTAAAACTGTTCTAAATATTTTCACAGACAAGCATGAAAAAGTATATAAGATATGATATACTCGTACTTGTACGAATTGAGCAGATCAATTACATGCCTCACCATATATCGTTGTTATATGTATTATTGTGCTGCAATTGCTATACAAAATTTCATATCGAAATTGAAGGAGGAACTTCATGAAACTGCGCATTGTACCTATCATGCTGACTGTCGTGATCTCAGCATCGGTCCTCTTTGGCGGTTGGTTTCTGTATCGGCAGATGGCTTTGCAGAATCCGCTCGCAACTGTTGTGTCACAATACGATGGCGTGAAAAGTTCTCATATAGATATTAAACAGGATACCGTGACTTTGAATCTTGATTTGGCTCCGGATGCGAATTTACAAGGTTTGGTTCAGCATATTAAGCAGGAAGGCAAGTCCGTGATCGGGAAGCGGGAATTGAGAATCCAGGTGGAGGACCATTCCTCGGAAGCATTGGATCAATGGTGGGAGCAAGCGATGCTGTCGGTTGCCGAAGCGATGGACAATAAACAGTATACCGATATTCAATCATCGCTCGAGCAGCTGGCTGCCCAGTCGCCGAATTTGAAAGCAAAAGCAACGATCGATGACACCAATGTCTATGTCAGCTTGTCGGACGGCAAGTCTGGTAAATTTATAATCTTGCCGCGTCAACCTGGCAAAATGGAGGTGTGGAACCATGCCTAAATTAGCAAAAGAAATCATGTTAGGCTTCATTCCGGTTTTGTTGGTATTCCTTGTGTTTGTCGGCGTGAACATCGTGCCTCTCTTAATAGCGGCAGGACTCGTAGGCGGCTTGCTGTTTATAGCCAAGATGAAGGGCGGCATCGCGGTTGGTGCCGGAAATGAGCGAAAGCGGAAGAAGAGCGGCCCGGCCAAGCTGACGTTCGAGGAAATCGGCGGGCAGGATAACGCTAAGCAGGAGCTGCGGGAAGCATTGGATTTTCTGATTCGTCACGAGGATATCAAGAAATTCGGCATACGTCCATTGAAGGGGATTCTTCTAACAGGGCCTCCGGGAACAGGGAAGACCTTGATGGCCAAGGCCGCTGCCCATTATACCGATTCTATATTTGTCGCTGCTTCCGGCAGTGAATTCGTGGAGATGTATGTCGGCGTCGGTGCAGGGCGTATCCGGGATTTGTTCAAGGATGCCCGCAACCGCGCGGCCAAAGAAAACAAGCAAAATGCCATCATCTTCATCGATGAGATCGACGTCATCGGCGGTAAACGCGAAGGCGGCCAACAGCGAGAGTACGATCAAACGCTGAATCAGCTGCTGACCGAAATGGACGGCATCTATTCGCAGGACACGCCTCGCATTCTGGTGATCGCCGCAACGAACCGTAAAGAAATGCTGGACAGCGCGCTGCTGCGTCCAGGACGATTCGACCGCCATATTCAAGTGGATCTGCCTGATAAGAAGGGCCGGACGCATATCTTAAACCTGCATGCGGGCAATAAGCCGCTGCATCAAGATGTCGACCTGGAAAAAATAGCAGAGGAAGCCTATGGCTTCTCGGGTGCACAGCTGGAGAGCGTCATGAACGAAGCCGCCATCTATACGATGCGCGAGAACGAACAATTTATCCATCAGCGTCATCTGTCCATGGCGATTGACAAGGTCATGATGGGCGAGCGTTCCGACCGTGAATCGAATTTGGAGGAGAAAAAGCGTGTTGCCATCCACGAATTGGGACATGCTATCATGGCAGAGCTGGTGCGCCCAGGCAGCGTGAAGCAAGTCGCGCTCAGCCCGCGCGGCAAGGCGCTTGGTTATGTTCGCCATAATCCGCAGCAGGAACAGTATTTGTACACAAAAACCTTCCTGGAAGAGCAGATTATGATCGCTCTTGGCGGCGCGGCCGCCGAAGAGATCTATTACGGGGGCCGAAGCACGGGCTCCAGCAATGACTTCGAGCAGTCGCTGAACATCGTGGAGACGATGATGAAGTCGGGTCTGACGTCGCTGGGTATCGTTAACATGAACATGGTTACTACCGAAGAGCTGATGAAAGAGAACAATGTGATATTGGAAGAGCTGATGAATCGCACCAAAACTCTTTTGGAGCAGAAACGGCCGATATTCGACAATTCTCTTGACATCCTGTTGAAGGAAGAAATTCTCTCGGGAGAACAATTTCGTTGTCAATTTCGTGAAAACGCGCTTTTACCAGCATAAATTGTTATGCTGGTTATTTTTTTTTACTTTTTTGTCGTGCTAAGATATTATTATACTTTGTGCTCTAAAATGTATTTTTCGACAAATGGGGTACAATTAAAGTATAGAGATAAGGAAAGGGTGGAGTAGAAACCATGTACTTCAAAAAAATCGGCGTTGTAGGCGGCGGGACCATGGGGCAGGGCATTGCGGAGATGCTGGCAGCCAAGGGCCTTGACGTACTGCTCGTAGAGAAAACTCCAGAGAAACTGGACTATTCATACCGAATGATCGAGACCAGTCTAGATAAACAACTGGAGAAATGGGGAATTACCCAGGCAGAGAAGAAACTGATCCTGAACCGGATTCAAAAAGTAACTCATTTTGCGGAGCTTAGCACCTGCGATATGGTAATTGAGACGATCATAGAGGACTTGGATGCAAAGAAAGAAGTATTTACACAGCTGGATCAGGTTTGTCCAAGCCACGTAATATTAGCAAGTAATACATCCACGCTTAGTTTGACGGAGCTCGCCAGCTCCACCAAATATCCTGAGCGTGTTATTGGCATGCACTTCATACATCCCGTTTCCAAGGTCGACCTCGTTGAAATCATTCGCGGCTTGAAGACTTCAGATCATACGTTTAACGAAACCAAACGCTTTGTTGAGGAAGTTTCGGATAAAAAGGGCATCATGGTCTATGAATCTCCAGGTTTCGTCACCACCCGCATGATCACGCTCATGATCAACGAAGCGATGCATCTCTTGCAAGAAGGCGTAGCCTCCGCGGAAGATATCGACGACGCCATGAGAATCGGATATAACTTCCAGCACGGACCGCTGGAAATGGCCGACCGTTTCGGCCTGGATTCCATTCTCGCCGCGCTGGAGCGCATGTTCCGCGAGTACGGCGAACTGAAATACCGTCCATCGATTGTCTTGAAGAAATTGGTTCGCGCAGGACAACTGGGCGTTAAAACCGGAGAAGGCTTTTTCAAGTACGACAAGGATGGTGACCGGGTATGAATATTCTCGTAATTAATGCAGGCAGTTCTTCGCTGAAGTATCAACTGTACGATATGACGGATGAATCCGTGCTGGCCAAAGGATTGGTTGAACGGATCGGCATGGATTCCTCGATTCTGACGCATAAGCCGACAGGAAAACAGGACGTAACCGAAGTCAGCGAGATTCTGGAGCATACTACCGCGATCCGCAAAGTGCTTGGCATGCTGACAAACGAGGAGCACGGCGTGATCGATTCCATCGAAAGCATTCAGGCCGTAGGGCATCGCGTGGTGCATGGCGGGGAATCTTTTAAAGAGTCCGCTCTCGTAGACAGTGACGCCAAAGCGGAAATCCGCCGCTTGTTCGATCTGGCTCCGCTGCACAATCCGGCCTCGATGATGGGGATCAAAGCCGCAGAAACCAATATGCCTGGCGTTCCGCAGGTCGTTGTGTTTGATACGGCGTTCCATCAGACCATGCCGGAGAAATCGTACCTGTACGCTATTCCGAGAGTACTTTATAATAAGTATAAAGTACGTCGTTACGGTGCGCACGGTACTTCCCATGCCTATGTCAGCCAGGCGGCGGCAGAATTCCTGAACCGTCCGCTGGAGGATCTGAAGATCATTACCTGCCATATCGGGAACGGGGCTTCCCTCACAGCGGTAAAAGGCGGCAAGTCCATCGATACTTCCATGGGCATGACGCCGCTGGAAGGACTCATGATGGGTACGCGCAGCGGTGATTTGGATCCTGCGATCGTGCCGTTTGTCATGAATAAGGAAGAGCTTACCGTAAATGAAGTGAACTCCATGCTGAACAAGCACAGCGGCTTGCTGGCGATTTCCGGAATCAGCAGCGATATGCGCGAGATCACGGAAGGCATGGAAAAAGGCGATCCGAACTCCACATTAGCTTTTGAAATGTACGAGTATCGTGTCCGTAAATACATCGGTTCTTATGCTGCCGCCATGAATGGCGTGGATGTCATCGTATTTACGGCGGGCGTCGGCGAGAATTCGATCGTTCTTCGTCAAAGAGTGCTTGAGCAGCTTACCTATCTCGGAGTAGAATTGGATGAGGAGCTGAACAGCATTCGATCCGGCGAGCCGCGCCGTATTTCCGCGGCGAACTCGAAGGTTGAGGTACTCGTGATCCCTACCAATGAAGAATTGGTTATCGCGCGGGATACGCATCGTATCGTTCAAGCTTCCAACCGTTAAATAGTAGTGATATAAGGGAGAGATTTATGCATGGCCACCAAAAGTGTGATTCGTAACGTCAACCAGCATGTCGGCGAGACCGTCACGATCGGCGCCTGGATCAACAACAAGCGTTCCAGCGGGAAGATTCAATTCCTGCAGCTTCGCGACGGCTCCGGCTATATCCAGGGCGTTGTAGTGAAGAGCGAAGTATCCGAACAGGTATGGGAAGACGCGAAAAGCCTGACACAAGAAAGCTCTTTGTATGTGACGGGTGTTATACGTGAAGAGCCGCGGAGCCAATCGGGTTATGAGATGACGGTTACCGGCATTGAAATTATACATCTTACGGAAAACTATCCGATTACGCCTAAAGAGCACGGTGTCGATTATTTGATGGACCATCGTCATCTGTGGCTTCGTACGCAGAAACAACGTGCGATTATGGTGATCCGTGCAGAAATTATCCGCGCCGTTCAAGAGTACTTTGATACCAACGGCTTTACGCTTGTGGATCCGCCGATTTTGACTCCGACTTCTGCGGAAGGCACAACCAATCTGTTCCACACGAAATATTTTGATGAGGATGCCTATTTGACCCAGAGCGGACAGTTGTACATGGAAGCTGCTGCCATGGCACTCGGCAAGGTATACTCCTTCGGGCCGACATTCCGCGCCGAGAAGTCCAAAACCCGCCGTCACCTCATCGAGTTCTGGATGATTGAGCCTGAGATGGCCTTCACGGACCATGAGGAGAGCCTTCAGGTGCAGGAGCAGTTCATCAGCCATGTGGTGCAATCCGTCGTTAAAAACTGCCGTCAGGAGCTTGAAACGATCGGTCGCGACATTTCGAAGCTGGAGGCGATCCAGGCGCCGTTCCCGCGGATTACGTACGATGAGGCGATTGAATTCCTGCACACGCAGGATTTTGATATTCCTTGGGGCGAGGATTTCGGCGCGCCGCACGAAACGGCCATTGCCGAGAAGTATGACAAGCCGGTCTTTATTACCCATTATCCGGCGGGCATCAAGGCTTTCTACATGAAGCCGGATCCGAATCGTCCGGAGGTCGTGCTGTGCGCAGATATGATCGCGCCGGAAGGTTACGGCGAGATTATCGGAGGATCGCAGCGGATTGACGATCCACAGCTGCTCGAAGAGCGCTTCAAGGAGCATGACCTATCGATGGAAACTTATCAATGGTATATGGATTTGCGTAAATACGGCACCGTGCCTCATTCCGGATTCGGCTTAGGCCTTGAGCGTACCGTTGCGTGGATTTGCGGCTTGGATCATGTTCGTGAAACGATTCCGTTCCCACGGACCCTGTACCGGATGTACCCGTAAGCCGTGAGAGGAGAGTCCATGGACCACGGCAACGCGGATACCGGCATGAACGGTTGGACGGCCGGCGCCGCTGCCGGCATGAGCCAAGGGATGGCGATCATTCCTTATGCCCTGCTCCGGCATTACCGGTCACTTGGTTTAAGCGATCGCGAAGCGATGCTGGTCATCCATTTGATCGGGTATCAGCAGGTGGAGTTTAAGACGTTTCCTTCGCTGGAGGAGCTTGCGGAGGTAACGGGCTCTCCTGCCGCCTTCATCGCTGCAAGCCTGCAGCGCCTGATGAAGGTAGGACTGATCGGCATTGATGAATATGTCGACGAGGGCCAGGGAATTCATTATGAGCGATACAATCTGAACGGATTGTATGAGAAGCTTGCTGCGTGCCTGGCCCAAGAGGGCAGGGACAAAAGCCCTGAAGCAGCCAAGTTTGCTTCACCTCTGTTGAATGCCCGTCCAGCTTCCGGCAAAACAGCTGCATCGGAGAAACCCGCTCCGGAGAAGGAAGAGCGGAATCTGTTCACCATTTTCGAAAAGGAATTCGGACGTCCGCTATCGCCGATGGAGCTGGAGACAATCTCCGGCTGGGTCGACGCGGACCGCTACCCGGACGAGTTGATCCTGTTAGCGCTAAAAGAGGCGGTATTTGCGGGCAAATTGCATTTCCGCTACATTGACCGGATCCTGCTCGAATGGAGCCGCAACCGGGTGCGTACCGCACAGGATGCCAAAGCCTATACGCAGAAATTCAGAAATATCGGAAGATAGCTCAGAAGCACGTCCATGAAGGACGTGCTTTTTTTGTATGCGATGGAAATATTCCGTTTCCAAGCGTTTTGACTCATGATGGAAAATGCGGTCTTATACTAGTAACAATTTTGCAAAATGCAGAAACTAGCTGTCCCTTTTTTCCCCTTGTCATGTGTTATAAATCATGAAGGCACCTTCAGTGATGTTTTGCTGATGAGAGGGGAAGGCCTAGCATGGGTGGATGAGGCCCAAGATCTTTATTACCATATCGCATTGAACAGCAAAGGGAAGCTAACAAAAGAGAACATGATAGAAATCGCAGAGCGCTTTATTAACTAACGACATGTACATGTCCCAAAGGTTTTGTGAAACCTAAGCCCTTGGGACTTTCTTTATGCAGCCTGGTCCAGCGGCCGTTTCAGGTCCTGATTAGCAGGAGAACCTTTCCGGATTAGCGAATGCATATAGTTGCAGCATCGGCCGGAGGGGGAGATGGAGATGAGATACAAGGCCATTATTTTTGATCTGGACAACACGTTGCTAGACTACAGCCAGAGCGAAAAGAAATGCATGCAGCAGGCGCTGGAGTTATACCGTCTGCATGAGGATTTGACGTGGGATGAGTTCTGGGGGACATTCGGACCGATCAATATTAATTACTGGATGAGCCGAATTCAGCATAATCACGACATTAGGCAGGTGTTGGAGCACTCCTTCACGGACACGTTCCTTGGATTGAAGCGGGAATTTAACCAGTGCCGGGAGATCTCGGAAACATACTGGGGGTTATTTTGCAGTTCTCCCCATTTGGAGCCGCATGGCGATCTTATACTGGAGCACCTGCACGGCAATTTTGCGCTTGGCGTGATCTCCAACGGCATTGGTGAAGCACAGCGCAAACGTCTTGCGGCAGGAGGCTTGTTTCATTATTTTGATTCCTTCATCATTTCGGATGAAGTAAAGTACTGGAAGCCGGATCCGCATATCTTTGAGCTTGCTTTGCAGGAATTAGCGGTTGACTCAAGCGAGGTTCTGTACATAGGGGATTCGCTTACGGATGATTATGAAGGAGCAGCGAATGCAGGAATTGACTTTTGTTATTATAATCGCCGGGGCGCCCCTTTAAGCGACCGTCATCGGCCTGCTTATACGATCAAGGATCTTATGGAGCTTAAGGATCTGACTTAGGAATCATGAAAGAAGGAGAATGATCGAATTGAAATACAAGCATATTCTATTTGATTTGGACGGAACCCTGACCGATCCGCGCGAAGGCATCACGAAAGCTGTGAGGCACGCACTCGGTCAGCAAGGGATTATCGTCAACGATCTTTCCGAGCTGGAATGTTTTATCGGTCCCCCGCTCCAGGAGACCTTCACCGAAAAGTACCATTTCAACGAGGCCGAGGCTTGGGAAGCAATTCTCAGCTATCGTGAATATTTCAAGGACACCGGCCTGTATGAAAATGAAGTATATGTCGGAATTCGCGATGTATTGGATCTACTGTTATCGCAAGGGCGACATTTGTATGTCGCTACCTCCAAGCCTGCGGTTTTTGCGGAAACGATACTTGAGCATTTCCAGCTGTCCGCTTATTTTACCATGGTGTGCGGAAGCGAACTGGACGGCACCCGGTCCGCCAAGACCGAAATCATTCAGCATGTTCTGGATACCTGCCGTATTGATGCTTCGGAAGCCGTCATGATCGGAGATCGGATGCATGATTTAATAGGAGCACGGAATTGCGGGATACACAGCATGGCTGCAGGTTACGGCTATGGTTCGGAGGAAGAGCTGACGGCATGCCGGCCGACCTATTTCTTCAAAACGGTGGAGGAGATGCTCCGGTCGTTTGCAAGCTTAGCGGTTTAGGATCTCCTGCCGATGAGACGGAGGCTTCGATTTTTCGCCTAACATCGGTTATAATGGTCATAACCAGTCGGAATGTCATAATTTGTGAAGGGAGGGGCATGATCATGATCATGATGGGAAGATTGACGATGAGCTCTATGCAAAGTCTATATGATGAACAACGGCGGTTGTTTGCATGGAGCGATGAGAAAGTTACCGCCTGATTACCTCGCGTAGAGAGGGCCGTTTATCTATTGGACTTTGCATCCTTAAAACCTTTATTTTAATTTTAAGGAGCAGAGCTACCATGAAATATATAAACGCGGATATTATACTTCCCGAGGAATTGCTGAAGGAAGTGCAAAAATATGTACAGGGCGGGATGGTATACATCCCGAAACCCGAAGGATTGCGCAAGAAATGGGGAGAAAACTCGGGCAGCCGGGTGTATTTGAAAAAAAGAAACCTGGAAATCCGGCAGCTGTTTGCTTCAGGCGCCACGATTGACCAGCTTTCTTCTCAGTATTGTTTATCCTGCGATTCCATCAAAAAAATCGTGTATACCAAAAACAAGTAAAAGCAAGTCACATTGGAACTGATTCTGATGTGACTTTTTTCTTGTGTAAAAAGCGGCTCGAATCAGGTATCATGAAATGAAAAGACGATGTGTGGGATGGGAGAGAAAAGTTTGTCCGTAAGGAAATGCTCAAGTGACTTTACAGTTTGCTACATGCTTCTGGCTACGGCTATTATTGGGGTTCAGCTAATTTCATTTCCGATGGTTTTTATATGGGGGGCCGTTTTGACTCTGGCTTATATCGCGTGCAGGAGGGTCAGTCTGTTCAACCCTTCGAAACGGATAAGCGATACAGCCATGCTGGCGCTGAACATGATCATGGGGTACATCCTTTATCGTACCTTTGGTGAAATCATACAGAATGGGTTGGCCGATCACGAAGCCTGGGGAATTATTCTATCGAGGCTGGGCCTGATTCTGTTCGTGATGCCCTTTGCGCTCGCGGCAATGCGGACGAGAGAAAAACCGCTTTATCTTGCCAAAGGCACCTGGAGGTCAACGATTTATTTTCCATGGATTTTCAAGGGCCCGCTCAAGGACCCGATCTGGCGGTTTATGCTGATATTCCTGGTTATGGTTTGTGCCGTATTTTCATTTTTTATGGACTGGGGACAGCCTGAACTCCTGGCTCTTGCCGGTTATGCCCTTTCTTTTGCGCTGATCAATGCAGTGCTGGAGGAGCTGTTATGGCGGGGTTACATACTTAGTCATTTTGCAAGTCGGTTTGGGGAGCTGAAAGGGCTTGTCATCGCCGGAGTTACCTTTGGTTTATACCATTACCACCTCGGTTTTTCATGGCCCGTTTGCCTGTTGTTTTCCATCTTTGGTATCATGATGGGGGGCGTAGCTATTCGTTCGAAAGGATTGGCTCCCGTCATGGTCATGCATTTTGCGATGAACGTTCTATTCGTCCTTAGCGGTATGATTCTGTACCCTTCCTAAGGGCGTCGATAGACGTTCTTTTTTGTTTTGGCCGGTACGGGCAAATTATGGGACAAGCTGTGTTGGTCTTGTTTTTAGATTCATCCATATTTTTTTTGAAAAAAGTGCAGGGGCAGCTCATAAAGCTGACGTCTATGTATTTGGGAAGGAGGGGAGAGTTATTGATGCAGAAACGTTAATTGCGCGCATCCTGCAAGGTGAGCAAGAAGCCTTTCGGGAACTGGTGAACCAATACAGCCAGCACGTGTTCCATACGGCATATTCGGTCCTGCGGGATGCCAAGGAAGCGGAGGATGCGTCGCAGGAAGTGTTCATACAAGTATACAAAGCTCTCCCCCAGTACAGAGCTGAAGGTTTTAAGACCTGGATTACCCGTATCGCCTTGAACAAAGCGATTGACATGAAGAGGAAGCTTTCCCGTAAACCGCCGGAGCAGCTGCCCGGCGAACATGAAGAAGTGCTGGATAAACTCCCTTCCCGGGACGAGGATGTGGTTTCTCTGCTCATACATAAGGAGAGAAGAGAGGAACTTCGAGAGAAAATTGAAGCTTTGCCGGACAATCACCGCGCCATTATTACGGCTTTTTATTTGGAAGAGAAAAACTACGAACAAATCGCTGCCGAGCTGAATGTCACGGTCAAGACGGTTGAATCGAAATTATACCGGGCCAGACAATGGATTCGGAAATCGTGGAAGGAGGAGGAGTGGAAATGAACGCCAAGGATCACGAGCTCAAGCTGCTGACCGAACGTTATGTTAGAGGGGAAGGCTCGCCCGAAGAACGAACTTCTTATGAAGAGCTCATGCTAACGGATGACGGCGTGCTGGAGATCTATATGCAGGTTCTGTCGGAGCTTGATGCCGAACTTCCCGGTATGGCAGATCCTGAAGCATTTGCCGAACAGGTGGTGGAACATGAACAGATTAAGCCTTACACCCCGAAAGCACCGCTGCGGATTCAGGAACGGCCCAAGCGCTGGTACGAACGCGCCATCGTCCATTATGCCATAGCGGCGTCCATTACGATGCTGTTCCTCTTCACCGGGGCATTCGACCGGCTGCTTCCCAGTGAGATTAGCGGTCAGGTCCCTTTATCCGATACGCCTTCCTATAGTGAGCAATGGGTGGAAAAAACAACGGGCTGGCTGGACCGGCTATTAACCAGATAAGAAAAATGAAAGGAAGATGCTTAGTGCAACCGCAACGAAGTAAAGGTTTTGCCTTTATACTCAATATCCTTCCGGGTCTCGGCCATTATTATTGGGGGAGGAAGGGACGGGCGCTGTTATATCCGCTGCTGTTCTTCGGAAGCCTGTTCGGCGGGATTTTGCTTGGAATCATGTCGGCTTCCGACGCAGTATTTGCGCTGGGACTTCTCGGTGCTTTAATGATCTGGGGGATCAGCATGCTCGATCTGCTCATTGCGTTGATCCGTTATACCCCCGTCACGATTATTCATGATGAATTCGGGCGGCCGATGGAGATTCGCCAGGACAAGAGCGATGAGTCCGAGCGCTTTTATACCATCCTGCTGTCCTTCATTCCCGGCCTTGGCCATTTTCAACTGGGCTTGATGCAGCGCGGGCTGTCATTCCTGATCGCCTTTTTCGGACTTGGAACGATTCTGGTGTTCCTGACGGGGTTGACTCATGAATCGGTGTTCCTGCTGTTTTTGGGCATGCTGCCGATCATATGGCTTTATTGCATGTTTGACGTGGTACAGCTGGTTCACCGCAAGCAAGCCGGGGACCTGCTCATAGACCGCACGCTGTTTGATGAGCTGGAGAGCGGCCGGGAGAGCGGGCGCCGCAGCAAAGTGTTTGCCACCTTGCTATCGGCGTTTCCCGGAGCGGGTCAAATGTATTTGGGTTTGCAAAAACGCGGACTGCAACTCATGGTTCTATTTCTTGGCAGCATCTATGTACTGGATGTGCTTAAGCTCTCGGTATTCCTGTTTTTGATCCCGTTGATCTGGTTTTATGCCTTTTTCGATGGTTTGCAGCAAGTCAGCCGCTATGGCCGGGAGCCGCTCCGGGATCGGCCGATCATCTCGGGCCTTGGAAATCAGCAGCGCTGGCTCGGGCTTGGCCTGCTCATCCTTGGCATCTATTTCGTATTTACGAGCGTAGTGATGCCTTATGTTGAAACGCTGTTTCCGGATTTGCACCTGGATTACCGGATCCGAACCTACATGAAAACCGTGATCGTAGCGGTGCTTCTCATCGGAGGAGGAATCAAGCTGATGACAGGCTCGAAGAAGGATTCACGGAGTGGAAATCGTCCATTTTATGATTCCGACAACGATTGAAATGTCTGATCATCACCTGAAAGATTCCAACCGATGATCAAGCGTGCGCAAATCAACCAGTATTGATGAACGAGACATGGGGGGAGATATTGTGGCCAAGAATCTGTATTATTTGTTGTATATTGCTCTGTTTGTTGGGACCTGTTTGTTTGTCGTCAATGCCTACTCCTCGCCGGATCCGGTACCGTCGCCTTCGATCTCTTTATCGGAGCAGGATCAGAATCGGCTATGATTCACCTAGCGTTTAGCGTTCCAAAGAAAAAACCTGTAAAACGATTGTGATCGTTTTACAGGTTTTTTAGCTTTCGTTCAACGAGAATATAAATCAGGATAAAAACGATGACGGTTGAAATGACGGTCGTCATGAAGTGGCCGGTAAGCCTGGCGATCAACAGCAGGATGACTCCGAAAATCATCAGCAGCAAGCTGACGTAGGCGTTGGCAACTTTAAAATTCCGTTCATTTTTGAGTGAAGACGTCGTTTTGTAAGCATAAAAACTTGTGGAGCTTTTAGGCGGAATCAAAAAGAGGACCAACCCGTACAAAATAAACACGACGCCGATGGCTAAGCTTTCAAGCACCCTACACACTCCTCTGGAAGGATAAGCCGGATGCACCCCGAACCGAAGCGTTCGGATTTCAGGGTGCCAGGACCTGTCGCGCGGGATATCCGGCTGATTAAGCTCAATCCCCGCAAGGCTGAAATTACTTGGAACCGGCTGCATTCAGAAGCAAACGGCGGTAGGAGTATTCGAATATAAACTCAAAAGCCTCCAGATGTTTTTTGGCTTCGAATGCATTTTTGCCCCAGGCATAGATGCCGTGGTTACGCAGCAAAATGCCGGGTACCGCCGGATCGAGCGCGCCGGGAACGAGCTCTGCAATCCGCGGAATGTCCGCATAGTTCGGCAGGATCGGAATGCGGATCGCCGCGTCCTCTTCCCAAATGTTAAAGGCTTTGATCAGCTCGATTCCTTGGGCAGGCACGTAACCTTGTTCACCATACAAATCGCTTATCAGGTTGTTGTCGATGGTGTGCACATGGAAAATGGCGCCGCAGCCGGTTTTCCGGTAGATTTCACAGTGGATTAAAGTTTCCGCGCTGGGCTTTAAGCCGGTTGCTTCGCAAGGGACGCCGTTCTGGTCCACAAAGAGATAATCCTCCGGCGTATGTACGGATTTGTCTTTTCCGCTGGCCGTGACGGCAAAATAAAACTGCTCCGGGTGGAATTCGCCAACACGGACAGAAAGATTGCCGCTGGTACCCGGGAACCAGTTTCTGGATGCAAACAGTTCCTTGATTCCTCTAAGTTCCTGCAGCGCAGCCTGCTTCTGTTCGAGCTGGATATCTGAAAATGCCACTTACAGCACCTCCTGCGTAAACTTGTCTTTCATGTCGTTCTGAATATCGGTAAATGTCTCGAATGGTACATGAAACACGCCAAGCTTCTTGCACTGCTCGGTGAGCGTGGAGCGGGAATAGACCAGGTCGGCCTGCTTGGCGCCTTCAAAATCGGTAAGGCTGTCACCGATGAGAATCCGGTAATATCGGTCGGCTGGAAAACGGTCCATCACCGTAACCTTGCACATGCCGCAGTCGTTATGGCAGGATTCCTTGCAAGGATGCGGCCAGGTAATCTCAATGCGATCCCCTTCGAAATCGGCACCGTTGCAGAAGATATGGTCCGCCGGAATGCCAAAAGGCTTCAGCAGAGGATCGACAAAGAAATCGATGCCGCCGCTTGTGACATAGAACTCGATCTGCTCGGATTTCAAATAGTCAAGGAACGCTGCGAAGCCTTCCCGTATCCCGGCATGGCTCAGCACATACTCGGTAATTTCTTCTCTCATGGAGGAAGGGAAGAGGGCGAACATGCGGCCAACGCCTTCCCGAATTGAAATGGTGCGGTCAACCGTATCCTGCATGATCGGCTCGAAGCCTTCCGGTTTGAAGTGTTTCATGATGGCAACGATGTTATCGTTGTTCGTGATCGTTCCGTCGAAATCGCAAAAAATAATCGGCTGTTTTGCTCCTGATGTCATGCTTCTCCTCCCCAGATGTCCAGTGCGGCTTTCAGTTCTTCGTGCTCTTCGGCATAGTGGGCAAGCGGCACGGATTTCATCGTTGCCTCAATCGCCTGTACAAAGGCTTTGCCGCCCGCTTCGGTTCCCATCGGATGACCGTGGATTCCGCCGCCTGCGTTAACGACCACATCGGTGCCGAAATCCCGGATGATGCGCGGAACGAGTCCCGGATGAATTCCCGCGGACGGTACCGGCATGCTTCGCTTTACGCCAAGCTTAGCGCTATGCAGCTCGTCGCGAATGGCGAGATTCTCTTCCCTCGGCATCGTGACGGAGCCGTAAGGAGAAGGGAAGAGCACCAGATCGGCTCCGGCGATCCGCATCAGCTGGCCGAGCAGCACAGGTGCCGCAATCCCATAGTGCGGAGAAGGATAGATGGCGCCGGCAAGCGCTGGGTGAGCCGCGATTGGTACCGTAATCTCCGGATCGCTGCTCAGCTCGTGCAGGACGTCATACCCGTAGGACAGCACATTGAAGAGCAGGGCATTGGCGCCTGCATCGATCGCGCGCAATGCTTGCTCGCGCAGCTGCGATGTACGGCCGGTCAAATTGGCTGCGTACAGCAGTTTTTTGCCCGTCTGCTGTTCGACGTCCGCAGCGGCTTGAATGCACATGCTGACCCGTTTTTCAATCGGGGTGAGGTCGTTCTCGAACAGGATTTCGTCATCCTTGATCAGATCCACGCCGCCGAGCGCCTGGCGGATAAATTGGGCTCTGAGCTCGTCCGCATTCAGTCCGATCACCGATTTGAAGATGCTCATGAGCAGCGGACGGTCATGGACGCCGAGATGGCTTCGGATTCCGTCGATGCCATGCTTTGGTCCGGGAAATGCACTCAGGAAGTCGGGAGACAGCTCCAGGGACGTCAGCTTGATGCGCCCGTCCATGGAAATTTTGCCGAACACGGTCACCAGCAGGGCAGGAATATCCCGGCTAAAATTGATGTCCGGGTAAGCGATGCTGACATCCGCATAACGGCTGCCCGGCTCCCAGCCCTCGTGAACCTGAATGTCAACGACCTCGCCAAGATGTTCCTGCATGGCTTCGCGTTTGGCCTGCGGCAGCTCGGTCCAGCTGCCAACCGTCATGCCAACGGCAATGGAGGTCGCTTTCTTACGGAAATCCGCCTGGTCGTCATAAATTCGGTACGTTGCAATACAGCGGCTCATGAGATCTGCTCCTTCAGCATGGCGCCCATTTCTTTGGAGCGCTCAGCGCAGCGGTTTACGGCGGCAATGACCGTTTCGAAGAAATCGCCTTTGTCGAGCGTTTCCAGGGCAGCTTGCGTCGATCCGTTCGGCGATGTAATCTTCGCGCGCAGCGACGACGGCTGTTCCCCGGTCTGCTGGACCATGCGGGCGGCGCCCAAAATGGTTTGAAGCGTCAGCTCGCGGCTTTGCTCCGGCGTCAGGCCGCCGCGGATTCCCGCTGCGGTCATGGCTTCCATCATGTAATAGAAGTAAGCCGGGCCGCTGCCGGATATCCCGGTCAGGATGTCCATCTTCTCTTCTTCGATGACCGTCACGTGGCCGACTGCCTCGAACAAAGTCAGCACGAGCTGACGCTGTTCTTCGCTGATTTCCTTCGAGAACGCAATGCCCGTTGAACCAAGCCCGATCGAAGCGGATGTATTCGGCATCGTTCTAGCAATGGGCTGCTGGTTTCCCAGCAGCGTCTGCGTCGTATAAATCGAAAGTCCGGCGATCACGGAGATGATCAATTGGTCGCTGGAGAGCTTGGGTCCCAGTTCTTTCAGCGCTTTGGCGGCATCCTTCGGTTTCATGGCCAGCACGATCACCGGCGAGGTTTTCAAAATTTCGATTTTGGCGGCCTCGTCGTTGTTGATCTGGACGCCGTACCGTTCGCTCAGTTCCAGAAGGCGCTGGGCGTTGCTACGGTTCAGCATCGTAATATTCTCGGGAAGCACGACAGAACGGCTCACTAATCCTCGTACGATCGCTTCGGCCATCGAGCCTGCGCCGTAGAAGGTGATTGCTTTATCTATTAAAGGTCGGTTCTGCGGGGATTGGCACATCGTTTTGTTCCTCCTTCATGGCTTGGGATGAATGATTTATTCGCGTATTTGACCACTACCGATAATAACATATTTGGAGGAAGTAAGCGCGGGTAACCCCATAGGTCCCCGGGCATGCAGCTTCTGGGTGCTGATCCCGATTTCGGCGCCGAAGCCGAATTCAAAGCCGTCGGTGAAGCGGGTCGAAGCGTTATGATAGACAGCCGCTGCGTCTACTTCCTGCAGGAAACGCTCCGCATGATCCTCGTTCTCCGTTACGATGCATTCGGAATGCTTCGTGCCATATACCGAAATGTGCTCGATGGCTTCATCCAAGCGGTCCACGATTTTAATGTTCAAAATATAGTCGTTATACTCTGTCGCGTAATCCTCGGATGTTGCGACGGCAGCCCAAGGAATATATTCCAGGGTTCGCTCGCATCCGCGCAGCTCGACGTTACGCTCACGGAAAACTTCGGCCAGCGAAGTCAGGTGCGATTTGGCATACTCCGCATGGACGAGCAGGGTTTCCATGGAATTGCAGACCGAAGGACGCTGCACCTTGGCATTGATGCTGATGGCGGCGGCCATGTCCGGCCGTGCCGATGCGTCCAGGTACGTATGGCATATGCCCGCCCCGGTTTCGATGACCGGCACGGTGGCGTTCATCACGACGTTCTGGATCAGGGAGCTGCCGCCGCGCGGGATGATGACATCCAGCAGTCCGTTCAGTTTCAGCATTTCATCCACGGAGGAGCGGTTCGGGTCCTCGATAAGCTGAAGCGCTTCTTTAGGCAGCGCAGTGCGTTCCATAGCTTCGTGAAGCACTTCGATGATTTTGCGGTTGGAGGAGAGGGCGGATGATCCGCCCCGCAGGACGACCGCATTGCCCGTCTTCAAGCACAGCCCGGCGGCATCGACCGTCACATTGGGACGTGCTTCATATATGATGCCGATCACGCCAAGGGGAACGCGTTTCTTCACGATGTTCAGTCCGTTCGGACGATCGATCGTTTCCAAGGTGTCGCCGATCGGGTCCGGCAGCTCCACGATTTGGCGCAACCCTTCGGCAATGCCCTCGATTCTGGCTTCGTTCAGTGCCAGCCGATCCAGCAGGGAAGCAGAGGTGCCAAGTTCCTTCCCGCGCCGAAGATCCTCTGCGTTGGCTTCCATGATATCTGCCGTCCGCTGGATCAGGGCGTCGGCCATGATCAGCAGCGCCTGGTTTTTCTCCTCCGTGCTCAGTCTGCCAAGACGAAATGCAGCCTGCTTGGCGAGCTGAGCTTTATTGCGTACCTCACTCATAATGATTCCTCCTTCGTATAGGTGATTAAAAGAAATAACTTCGGAATGCGATACGGACTATTTTAACGTAATCCATTCATCGCGGTGAATAACCTCGAGCCGATGGATTTCGCCGATAATACCGATGACTTGGCTGCTCGGCAATCCGAGCACGGCCTGCAACTGGTCCTCGTCGTAATTGACGATGCCTCTGCCGAGCCTTACGTTGTCCATATTGACGACTTCAACCACATCGCCTGCATGGAAACTGCCTTCGATCCGTTTAACGCCAACGGGAAGGAGGCTGTGACCCCCGTGGATCAGCGCCTTCTCGGCACCGGGATCGACTACGATCCGACCCAGCGGCGAGGACATAAAGCCGAGCCATTGCTTTTTCACAGGCAGGGCCGACAGGTGAGTGGAAAAATACGTACCTTTGCCGCTGTGCCCCAATGCTTTCACCAGATCGCCGGGCTCGTTGGCTTTGCCGATGAATACGGGAACGCCGCCGCGGGTGGCGATTTTGGCGGCATCGATTTTCGAGCGCATGCCGCCGGTTCCGACGCTGGAGCCGGCCCCTCCCGCCATGCTGTAAATTTCATCGGTAATGTCATGAATTTCCTCGTATTTTATGGCATCCGGCGACTTGCGCGGATCGGCCGTGTATAAGCCGTCCGTATCGGTCAGGATGATTAATTGCTGAGCGCGGACCAGGTTGGCGACCAGTGCGGATAACGTATCGTTATCGCCGAATTTCAGCTCGTCAATCGAAACCGTGTCGTTCTCGTTAATGATGGGGATGACGCCTTGCTTCAAAAGCTCCGTAATCGTCATGCTGGCGTTGTTCATGCGTTTGCGGTTCGCAAAGTCCATTCTCGTCAACAGAATCTGGGCCGCTTTCAGTTGATGGGAGGCCAGCGCATTCTGGTAAGCCCGCATGAGCAGCGCTTGGCCCAATGCAGCGGATGCTTGCTTCTCATGGAGCAGCTTGGGCCTCGTCTCGTACCCGATCTCCCTAAACCCTGCTGCGACGGCTCCGGAGGTCACGAGGAGAACTTCATGGCCGGCCTCGCGGAGCCCGGCAAGTTCCCCGGCAAAAAACGCGACCGAATCCAGATTAAGTCCGCCTTCGTCTGTCGTTAGGGAGCTGCTTCCAATCTTTACGACGATGCGCGAGAGCATCGTGATCACTTCCTTGTATTTATGATGGTAGGAACGGCTGTTACGAATCCATTTCCCTGAAAATAAAAAAACTTTCGTCCTGTATGAGAAAGGACGAAAGTTGGACTTCCGCGGTACCACCTTTATTGATGAGCGCAGCTCATCCGGCTTTGGCCCTGTAACAGAAGGCGCTGTCCTGGCAAGCCAGGCCGCTCGGGGGTAGGATTCGGAAAGGGGTCACGGCAAATTCTTTCAGCCCATGGAATTTGCTCTCTGATCATCGTGCCGCATGCTTTCGTACTGGTCCCGTCTTTGCGTTTGGGAAACTGCATTCGATTGTTATTGCAAGAATAGCACATCGTTTTTGATTTTTCAAAAGGAATTAGGTTAGCCGAACAGGTTCAGCTTGCCGATCCGGCAGGCGGCTTCCCGCATTCGTTCCTCGCTGCTTAACAGGCCGACGCGGACATACCCCTCGCCGTGATCCCCAAAGCCTACGCCAGGCGCGACGGCCACCTTGGCCTCCTCCAGCAGCAAGTCGGCAAAGGATACCGAGGTGTATCCCTTCGGCACGGGCAGCCAGCTAAAGAAGGAGCCGGCCGGTTTCGGGGCCTGCCACCCGATTTCGGACAGGGCGCCGAAGAAGGCATCCCTTCTCGACTGGTAGCGCGACACCAGTTGGTCGACGCAGTCCTGCGACGAGGTGAGAGCCGCAGCAGCAGCCGCTTGGATGCCGCCGAACAGGCTGACATAGATATGGTCCTGCAGCATATTGATCAGCGAGATGATGTTTCGGTTCCCCAGGGCGAAGCCGACGCGCCATCCTGCCATATTGTAGGTTTTGGAGAGGGTGTAGAATTCCACGCCCACCTCCTTGGCGCCTTCCGCTTGCAGGAAGCTGACCGGACGGTCTCCGTCAAAACCGATCGCCCCATATGCAAAGTCACTGGCTACCACGATCCCGTGTTCGGCGGCGAATGCCACCGTATCCTCGTAGAAGGATAAAGGAGCGACGGCGGATGTCGGGTTGTTCGGGTAATTCAGGAACATCAGCTTCGCTTTTTCCCGGTCTGCAGGCGATATAGCGCCATAGTCGGGAAGGAAGCGGTTATCTGCGGTTAACGGCATGAACTTCATTTGCGCGCGGGCGAGAGCAACGCCTGACCAGTAATCCGGGTAACCCGGGTCCGGGACAAGACAGACATCCCCGGGATTCAGGAGGATTTGCGGCAGCTGCACCAGCCCGGTTTTTCCCCCGAACAGAATGGCGACTTCCGTTTCCGGATCCAGATCGACGTTATAGTCCTCCTTGTATCGATGCGCGATGGCTTCCTTCAGAAAGGAAAAGCCGGTAAAAGGCGAATATTTGTGAAACTGCGGATTGTCGGCCGCCTCCTTCAGGCTCGATACGATATGAGGCGGCGTGGGCTGATCGGGATTTCCCTGCCCGAGATTGATTACATCATGCCCTTGAGACACTTGGCGGTTTACCTTGGAGACCAGGGTCGCGAAAAATTGCGTAGGCAGCTGGGCCATGATCTCGGCCGGCTCTATGTGGAAAACGTCTGGCTTTTTGTTCATTGCTGGTTCATCACTCCGTTATCTGATTACACTCTAAATACGTCTATAATGGAAAACAATTAGGATTAATTTAACACGATTTATCAGGGGTGTATAGAGGGAAATGGGGCTAGGGTGTTGCAGCAGCGGCGCTGGAGAGGCTATGATGATGACATATAAGAGAAGGTTGAACCCTGGATAGAAGAATCGGCTCATGCGTTTCATGATCGCATGGAGGCCGCCCTTGGATTCAACTCAAACAACGGGAGGCTGCAAGATGACTGGAGAAACAAAGGCTCAGCTTCATATCGCACTTATTCAAGCTGACATTGAAATAGGCAACGTCCAGGCCAACATGGATAACATGCTCGGCATGATGGAGAAGGCGGCAGCGGCGAACCATAAGCCGGACGTGATCGTGCTGCCGGAGATGTGGAACACCGGATATGCGCTGGACCGGATCCAAGAGCTCGCCGACCCTGTGGGGCAAGAAACCTCTTCGATGCTGAGCGAGTTTGCTCGAAAGCACCGCATCCAAGTCGTCGGCGGTTCCGTAGCCGAACGGATCGAAGACAGGATTTATAACAGCATGTACGTCTTTAACCGGAACGGGGAGCAGATCGCCAAATATTCCAAAATCCATTTGTTCCGCCTGATGGACGAAGAGAAGTTCCTGCAAGCCGGACAGCATACCGTAACCTTTGATCTGGAAGAAATGAAGGCGGGCGCGTCGATCTGTTACGATATCCGGTTCCCGGAATTGTCCCGCACCCTCGCGCTCGGCGGCGCTCAAGTGCTGTTCGTGCCTGCGGAATGGCCCCATCCGAGGCTGCATCATTGGAGAACGCTGCTCATCGCCAGGGCGATCGAGAACCAAATGTATGTCGTTGCCTGCAATCGCGTAGGAACCAGCGGCGAAACGGACTTTTTCGGTCATTCCTTGATCATTGACCCATGGGGCGAGATCATCGCCGAAGGGGATGAGCGGGAAGCGATCGTGACAGGCATGCTGGATTGCAAGCTCACGGATGAAGTGAGAGGACGCATACCGGTTTTTGAGGACCGTCGGCCTCATTTGTATTTCCAATAGAACATGTAAGATCCAAACCTCCAAATATGAAGTTTCAACTGGGCAGCGGCGGGTATACTATGGGTAATCCGTCTGAGAGGAGGCTTTGAATCATGGCAGAGAACAACCAATTCGACAGCCGAAACAATGAACAGGAACAAGAACAGAAAGAGCAGTTCCGCAATTTTGTTGAGAGCGTAGCCGGAGGCGGGAACGGGAAAAACGAATCAATTCAGGATCAGTCCCGTACCGCGGACGAACAGAACCGAATGATCGACCAGCATAATTTGCGCAAATAGGGTTCGGTTTATGATGATCATGGGTAATCTTTTGGCTTTCAGGTAAAAAAGAAAAAGAGGCACAGCCGTTTGTCGTTCGACGATGGCTGTGCCTCTTTGCTAATTATTCGTTTTAAACTGCATCCATTTGCGATTATTTATCTTGAACGCCTTCTACCACAAGCTTGTCCATGACCTGCTTGAACGTGTCGATGAACGCATCCGCCGCTTTGGACAAATACCGGCCGTTTCGGTAAGCGACGACCAGCGTGCGGCTCGGCACCGGATCCGCGAGCGGCAGATATACCGGAATAAACTCGCTGCGTTTCGCACGGGCAATGAACCGGGGAACCAGCGTGATCCCCATCCCGGTAGCGACCAGAGACTGGAGGGTCTCGATGTTGCTGCTCTCGAATACAACGTTCGGCTCGAAGCCGGCCTCCCGGCATATATCGAAGGTTAGCTTCCGGAAGCCCTGACCCTTCTTGAGCACGACAAACGCTTCGTTCCGGATTTCGTCGATCGTAATGGGCTGTACGGGATCGGAGGCCGCCCGCAGCGCAAGCGGGTGCTGGGGAGGAACCGCCAAATCGATCATTTCCTCGCCGATCGGAATCCAGGACAAGGACGGCTCCGCCAGGGGCAGCGCAAGCAGGCTGAGATCCGCCTTGCCGCTGGCCGTCAGCTTCTCCAGATTCATGGAGGAGTCCTCCAAAAGGGTGATTTCGATATCCGGATATCCTTTTTTGAAAGCAGGCAAAACTCGGGGCAGCAGATGAGAGCCGGTTATCGGCATGCTGCCGACGACGACTTTCCCCTTGCGTAGCTGAGAGATGTCCGACATCTCCTGTTTCAACTGCTCGACGGCGTCCATGATCTTCTGCGCATGCTCGACAAAGCTGGCACCGGCATGGGTAAGCTCGACGTTGCTCGTATTGCGCTGGAACAGCAGCACCCCGAGCTCTTTCTCCAGCTTGGAGAGCTGCTGGCTCAGGGAAGGCTGGGCGATATGAAGCTTCTCCGCGGCACGCGAAAAGTTTTTGTCCGCCGCGATTTGCAGCGTATATTGCAGTTGTCTTAATTCCATGTAAGCATCACTCCGTTATAGCTGAATCCTATTACATCTATAGATATTATATCTTGGAACAATGAAGAAGGAAATGATATATTACTATCAACGTAAAGATGATGCGTTGCAGGCCTTCCCAATAGGGATAAGGGACTCAAGCAATTATCTTCTCATGGACGTAAAGAACAATGGGGTGATTATGATGAGTAAGAAGACAATGTTCGAAAAAATTTGGGATAACCACGTGATTCATCAGGAAGAAGGCAAGCCGGGTATTTTGTATATCGACCTGCATTTGGTCCACGAGGTGACTTCCCCTCAGGCATTCGAAGGTCTGCGTCTCAGCGGCCGCAAAGTGCGCCGCCCGGAACTTACCTTCGCCACGATGGATCACAACGTACCAACGAAAGACCGTTTTAACATCACGGATCCGATTTCGAAGCAGCAAATCGACACCCTGACCAAGAACTGTCAGGATTTTGGCGTTACCCTGTATGATCTGGACACGATTGACCAAGGCGTAGTGCACGTTATGGGCCCTGAACTTGGCTTGACGCATCCCGGCAAAACGATTGTGTGCGGCGACAGCCACACATCCACTCACGGCGCATTCGGTGCGCTGGCGTTCGGTATCGGTACGAGCGAGGTTGAGCACGTCCTGGCAACCCAATGTTTGCAGCAGGCTAAAGCGAAAACCATGGAAGTTCGTTTTGTTGGCCGCCGCAATCCGGGCGTAACGGCGAAGGACATGATCCTTGGCGTCATTGCGAAGTACGGAACCGATTTTGCAACAGGCTATGTCATCGAATATACGGGCGAAGCCATCCGCGAGTTGTCGATGGAAGAGCGTATGACGGTGTGCAACATGTCCATTGAAGGCGGAGCCAGAGCGGGCATGATCGCTCCGGATGAAACGACGTTTGAATATTTGCGCGGACGTCAATATGTTCCGCAGGGCGAAGCTTTTGATGCCGCTGTAGCAGCTTGGAAAGAGCTTGTGACAGACGAAGGCGCCGAGTTCGACGTGGTGGTTGAATTCGACGTGGAAACGCTGATCCCTCAAGTAACCTGGGGAACGAGCCCGGGAATGGGTACCGACATTTCCTCGACGGTTCCTAACCCTGCAGACTTCAAGACCGAGAACGAGCGCAAGGCAGCGGAGAAGGCGCTGGAATACATGGCGCTTGTGCCAGGGACTCCGATGTCCGAGATTCCGATCGACTATGTCTTCATCGGTTCTTGCACGAATGGACGCATCGAGGATTTGCGGGCAGCAGCAGCTGTAGCGAAGGGACATAAAGTGTCCAGCAATGTGACCGCCATCGTCGTTCCGGGATCGGGCCGAGTGAAGATTCAGGCCGAAAAAGAAGGGCTCGACAAAATTTTCGTCGAGGCAGGTTTCGAATGGCGCGAAGCAGGCTGCAGTATGTGCCTTGCGATGAATCCGGATGTACTGAAGCCTGGACAGCGCTGCGCTTCAACATCCAACCGGAACTTCGAAGGTCGCCAGGGCCGCGGGGGCAGAACGCATCTCGTATCGCCGGCAATGGCAGCGGCAGCTGCGGTTAAAGGACGCTTCGTGGATGTACGTGATTGGAACTTTGCAGCCGAAGAAGTTGTGAGCTAAGAAGGACGGAGGAGAAGTTTATGCAAGCATTTACGAAATTAAACGGTATTGTCGCACCTGTCGACCGGGTGAATGTAGATACGGACGCAATTATTCCTAAACAGTTTTTGAAACGGATTGAACGCACGGGATTTGGACAGTTTCTGTTTTACGAGTGGCGGTTTGATGAAGAGGGAGGCAACATCGACAGCTTCTCGCTGAACCAGCCTCGCTACCAGGGTTCGACCATCCTGATCTCGCGTGCCAACTTTGGCTGCGGATCTTCCCGCGAGCATGCGCCTTGGGCGATTCTCGACTACGGGTTCCGCGTGGTCATCGCTCCATCGTTTGCTGATATTTTCTACAACAACTGCTTCAAGAACGGAATTCTGCCGATCAAATTGTCGGAGGAGCAGGTCGAAGAGCTGTTCCAGCGGACGGAAGCAAGCGAAGGCTATAAACTGAACGTGGATCTGGAGAACAAAACGATTACCGATGATCAGGGATTGCACATCGACTTTGACCTCGACGAGCACCGCCGTCAATTCCTGCTTCAAGGATTGGACGATATCGGTTTGACGCTGCAGCATGAAAGTGCAATCGATGCTTACGAGAAAAAACATGGGGAGCGCTTGTTCGCCTAATTTCGCAATCAGGCTTCAAAAGTTTACAAGATTATTAAACTTCCATTTCCTGTGTAGGAAATGGAAGTTTTTTTTGGTATTATGGAATTAATATGCAGAAGCAGCCAAGATAGATCTACGTTTGATGTCAGTATTTGTCCGGAAGCATGCATACGGGAATACTGATTTACATAGTTTAAGTTTTTTTGCTAGATTTGCTTTTCAAATTCAATCATGGGATGATCGAGGTGGATTCATGAAGAAGTTAGGGTTTGTAATGGTGTTGATAGTCTTCTTGCTGGCGTTTCCAAAGAGCGGCGAGGCCAGTTCTTCAAGTGCGACCATATTTCTTGACGGGGAACCATTGAATTTGTCTTCGGGCGTCCAGGTCGCCAACATGAAGGGCAATGTGATGATTCCGATACGCGTGGTATCCGAGAATCTCGGTTTCAAGGTGGGCTGGGAGAAGGCCAGCCAAACCGTAACGGTTGAAAACAGCGAGAAGACGGTCCGCATGGTGGTAGGCAGCCAGCAGGCCGAGCTGAACGGGGCCCAGGTCGATCTGAATTTGGCGCCTGTCTTGAATGGACCGACCACGCTTGTGCCCCTCCGTTTTGTAAGCGAGCAGATGGGGCTTGACGTGAAATGGGACAACCAATCGAAGGCGGTGTACCTTTCAAGCGCCGCGCTGCCTACAACCGGAGCCGAGATTGATCCAGGTGAAGGAACCAATCCGGGCAGTCAAACGCCTCCGCCTGCGGAATCTGGAAATAAGGGTTCATTGACGGGGCTCAGCTTTAGCGATAACCGTCTCATGATTGCAACGGAAGGCGCTGTGACGCCGAAAGTGTTCAGCATGACGGGGCCTGACCGGATTGTTATCGATCTTCCGGACACCGTCTACTCTGCTTCATTCCTAAGCGGACATGCCGTGAACGCGCAGAACGGCGGCAGTATGGAAGCTGCGGATTATTCCGACGTTACGAATATTCGATATGCCGTGTTCAGCGACAACCCGCCAACCGTGCGTATCGTATTGGATTTGACTGGACCTAAGAATTATGCGGTGACCCAGGAATCGGGCATCATCATCGTTGATCTGAACGCAGAGGGCGAAATTCTCGTACCGCCGGTGCCGCCGGTTACCGGGAATGGCAAGAAAACGGTTGTCATTGATCCCGGTCACGGTGGTATCAAGCCGGGGTCGATCAGCCTTACGGGAAAAACGGAGAAATCTTTTAATTTGGATATTTCCCTTAAGGTTGAAGCACTGCTCAAAAAAGAAAAGAATATCAATGTAGTGATGACTCGCAGCGACGATTCACATCTTGAGCTCAGCGATCGCGTGAAAATCGCAAATAATTTAAAAGCAGATATTTTCGTGTCTATTCATGGAAACAGCAACGCGTCCAGCAGTCCCAGCGGTACGGAAACGTATTATACGAGAGATTCCAGCAAGTCATTGGCGGATGTGATCCATAAACATCTTGCAAAAGCGACAGGTCTCAAAGATCGTGGAGTTAAATACGGTAGCCTTCATGTTACGAGGGAAACGACGATGCCGGCTGTCCTGCTCGAGATTGGCTTTTTGAGCAACAAGGGTGACGAAGCCCAGTTGTTTAAAGACGATTTCCAAAATCGTGTTGCACAAGGTATTGTAGAGGGTATTAAAGAATATCTTAAAGTACAATAATGTGTACAAGATTTGATGTAACTTAGAGGGGGACACAAGCCATGAACAAAAAATATTGGATGACCGGATTGCTGGCGCTTCTGCTTGCATTTAGTGCCGGCTGCGGACAAAAGCCGACTGCGGCCCCCGCCGAGACGGGCCCGGATACTGAAGCTGGACAAGTACAGACGCCGCAGGACGAACCGGGCGATGACAAGGCGGCGGACGATCAGAAGCAGGGCGAAGCCGAAGCAACTACCGTGAACGCGAGCGAAGGAACAAGCACGCCGCCGGAGAAAACATCCGCTGGAAGTACGGGTACGCCAGTCGATACGAAGGACGTGAACGCTGCGGAGGATCAAGCGAAGAAAGCGAATATTAAACTCTATTATACGGACCCGGAGATCATGGATTTGAAAGAAGCCAGCAAAGAGATCACGTACACGGGCGAAGAGGATAAATATAAGAAAGCTTTTGAAGGTCTTCAAAAGAGCGGAGATGCCGAACTGAATCCATTATGGTCGGATAAAATCACGCTGAAATCACTTAAGTTCGACAACGGAGCATTGACGCTGGATATCACCAAGCCGGCAGAGGCGAATCTTGGAGCTGGAGGGGAAATGTTTGCGATTGATGCCTTGCAAAAAACGTTCTTCCAGTTCGATGAAGTGAAGTCCTTGGAATTGCTTGTAGACGGCAATCAGATTGAGAGTTTAATGGGGCATGTTGAGCTGGAGCATCCTATGACTCGAAAATAGAACAAAGGAACTAATTCTGAATTTCATATGAAGGACTAAACACCTATTTCGCTTGTCGAAATAGGTGTTTTTTTGGTAAATAGGGAACAATTTCGCAACTTTCAGTGAGTCTAAGCGTCTATAGGTTGTCAGGTAATGTCGGACAGGCCGAGTGCAGAAACGCCAATCTATGGCAAAATAATAGGATGGTAGGGGTGAAGGATGAAGAAGTTCGGTTTTTTAATGTTTCTCGTTGTCATCATGATTGCGTTTCCTAAAATGGCGGATGCGAGTTCGTACAGCGCAAGGATTTACCTGGATGGTCAACAAATCAATCTGTCATCTGGCGTGAAGGTGGAGAACAACAACGGTACCGTCATGGTCCCGATCCGCGTCATTTCCGAAAATCTCGGTTTTAACGTGAATTGGAACAAGGCAGCGAAGACGGTAACGGTTGAAGACGCCTGGCAAAAAGTGACGATGGTGATTGGAAGTCAGTATGCCGACATAAACGGCCAGCGTGTTCTAATGACGAAGGCGCCTGTTCTTCGAGGCGGAACGACCCTCGTTCCGATTCGCTTTGTAAGTGAGCAAATGGGCCTTCAAGTAAGATGGGATAACACGCAGAAGGCAGTCTATCTTACCTCGTCTTACGATGGCAGTAACCCTGGCGAAGAACCCGGCGTCGCTACGTCGACCGTGGACGGCCTCAGCTTCAGCGAAAACAGGCTGATGGTCGCCGTTACGGGCAATGCGAAGCCAAAGGTATCGAAGCTCAGCAGTCCGGACCGTATCGTCATTGATATGGCGAACACGAATTTCTCCGAGACGTTCAGCAGCAACGCCGATTTCGATGACGTGACGAAGAGCGGCCAGATGACGGTGTCGGGTTACCCGGACGTCAAAGCCGTCCGTTACTCCCTGTATAACAGCAACCCGATGACCGTGCGGATCGTCATTGATCTGAACTATGCCAAGAACTACACCGTATCAGGCCTTGAGAACGGATCGGGCCTGTTCATTGTGGATCTGAACACGACCTCTAACCCTGCGCCGGAACCCGGTACGGGCGGAAAGAAACTCGTGGTCATTGATGCGGGTCATGGAGATCATGATCCGGGAGCGATCGGGGTAACGAAGAAGAGGGAGAAGGATTTCAACCTCGCGATGGCGCTGAAAGTTGAGAAGTTGTTGGCCAAAGAAAAGAATATCGAAGTCGTTTTGACTCGCAGTAACGATACTTTCCTCGAGCTGAAGGATCGCGCGAAGATTGCGAATGATCTGAAGGCTGATGTTTTCATATCGATACATGCTAATAGCGGCCCATCCACTGCAAGCGGAACCGAAACGTATTATTACAATGAATCTGACAAAGCGCTGGCGAATGCCCTTCATAAAGAAATCGTGAAGGCCATGGGTTTAAAAGACCGCGGAGTGAGATACGGCAACTTCCATGTTATTCGCGAGACCAAGATGCCTGGCGCCCTGCTGGAAGTCGGGTTCCTGAGCAACAAGACCGATGAGAGCAAGCTGTTTGATCCTGCAACGCAGGATCGGGTAGCCGAGGCAATTGTCAGAGGCATCAAAAATTATTTGAAGGTTGATTAACGATACGACAGTGATCGTGATTGCAGGAGGTGGCTATTTTGAATAGAAAAATTTGGGCAGTCGGACTTTTGGCAGCCGTTATGCTGATTGGTGCCGGTTGCGGACAGAAACCCGGAGCAGCACCGGACGATACGCCGGAGCAAGTGACACCTGCTCCTGATGATCAGACAGGACAGAGCAATGGGGGAACATCGAACGGTTCGGGGGGCACATCAACAGGGAACGGCGGCAATGAAGCGACAGCGCCGGAATCCAAAACGGAGAGCATTAAAGCTTACTATACGGACCCGGATTTGATGGAGCTGGTTGAAGGCTCGGCAGAGATCTCGTATAAGGAAGATCAGGAAAAATACGAAGCCGCATATCAAGCATTGCAAAAGAGCGATAAGGCCGACATGGTTCCCCTATGGGAGAAAATCGAGCTGAATTCGTTGAAATTCGAGAACGGCGCTCTGACGCTCGACGTGACGGTCCCTGACGAAGCCAACTTGGGTGCAGGCGGCGAGTCGTTTGCCGTCGAAGCCATCAAGAAAACGTTCTTCCAGTTTGACGAAGTAAAATCACTTCAAATTCTGGTCGATGGTCAGCAGACCGAATCGTTGATGGGGCATGTCGATTTAGAAAATCCAATGACTCGGTAATGATGGTTGAAGGAGATCACGATCTGCTGTCGAATATTAGTATATGATGAAGCAGTAGTAATTGAGAGGGGAAAGAAAATGGTACTTAGACACAGCAAACATGTTCATTCCAAAAAAGTGGTCTCCGCCGTCATGGCCGGACTTATAGCATTCGGAGGCGGAGCTTCGATCGTCTCGGCAGATGAAGAAGCAGCAAATGCGACAACGGCAAATGCACCCCAAACGGCCATTAACGTATTCAGCGACGTGAATGCCGGTTATTGGGGAGAAAAGTACATTTATCAATTAGCAGCACAGGGGATCGTGACCGGGAATAACGGAAAGTTTCGTCCGAACGATCCTGTAACGCAGCAGGAAGCTGTGACGATGGCGATCCGGTTCTTAAGCATGCAGGATCAATTAAGCAGCGGCGCTGCGACATTACCGACAAATGTTAAAGTGAACGATTATTTTACGAAGTATGTTGAACTGGCTTTTCAGCAAAACCTGCTCGACAAGCAAAAAGAATCCGGATACACGGACGAGAAAGTCATCTGGGGCGCGCAGAAAGCATCCCGGGAATGGATAACCGAAGTGCTTGTCCGTTCCATTGGACGTACCGCGGAGGCCAATGCCGCCAAAAATAAAGCGACAGGCTTTGCGGACAACGCCAAGATATCCCCGGATCGTTTGGGATACGTTAATGTGGCGGTTGAGCTGGGCCTTGCCAAAGGCGTGAACGGAAACAAATTCGATCCGCAAGGGGCGGTTACCCGTGCCCAGCTTGCAACGTTCTTCAGCCGGGCTCAAGCGTACATTACCACGAATTACGAGAATCAGTACAAAGGCTCCATCGCTTCGATTGAGAACGGCAAGCTGGAGCTGTATGCCGACGGCAAGCTGAACTCATTCAAGCTGGATTCTTCCACGGCTTATTTTGCGTCCGATTCGGAGAAAAGATTGCAGTTTTCGGACATCAATCCATACACGCAAGCGGTGGTCGTCGCGAATAACGGAACCGCTGCTTACGTGGAAATTACGGATTCAACCCAGCAGGTGGAGCGGTTTGACCGCACCTATGCCCGTTTGTCTCCGAACAACGTGATTTGGCTTGATACAGGCAGTACATTTGAAGAGCTGAGTTACGAGCCAAGCACGGTTTTCCTGGACCAGAACGGTATCCAAATCGATCCGAAGACGCTTGCTGCAGGCAGCTTGCTTACCATTGAGCGCGAAACCTACAGCCCGCAGAAAAAAATCGTGTCGATCCGCGTGAAGAGCGGCTTGGTGAACAAGACGGGAGCGGGCGTCGTCCAAAACGTGGACACGGCGAACAAAAGAGTAACCCTTAAGGACAGCACCGGTTATGAGGACACGTACACGTGGGACGATGCTACCGTCATTCGCTATCAGAATCAAATTCTGTCACCGGCGGAGCTGAAGAATGGTTATGCCGTGAATTTCACGGTAAAAAACAGCATTCTTCAATCGGTGGAGGTCACGCAAAGCGTCGACCGTACGATACAGGCGATGCTGTATTCTGTTGAAGAGAACGGAAAAACCATCACGTATAAGCGCAGCGGAAGCACGCAGCTCGAAACGAAGTTTCTGGCAGAGAAGCCGGAAATTATTATGAGTGGCGTGGCGAAGCCCGTTTTGTCCGATTTGCTCGCTGACGCCGTATCCGGCGATCAAGTGACACTGACCATCAATGGCGAGGAAAAAATCACGAAGATCGAAGTAACGGGCCGTCAAATGGAACAGCTGGATGCCGTCACCATCGTCAATTACGATGCGAAGACGCACTGGCTGACCGTCAAGGATGCTAACAATCAGCCTCGCGTCATCATCCTGGACGATAAGACGAAGCTGGAATCGAGCAACGGAACAACGCTGGATAAAGTGGAGCCGCTGCTCGGAGCAGGACGCAAGGTCAGCGTATCGCTCATTGGCACCCGTGCGCTTTCACTGGAAGTGGTTTATAAAGTTGAAGGTAAAATCAGCAGTATTAACACAGCCAAGAAAGTGATATCGATTGTGACCGCCAACGGAAAAGTGGAGGAAATTCCATACAACAGCACGCTGCTTGTAGAAATCTTCGGCAAATCGAACGCTTCCCTGGCGGATGTGCGTGTCGGCGACGAGGTTTCGGCGCAGCTGTCGACCAACCAGGATTACTTGCAGAGCCTGAAACTCAAGACATCCGCGCAGTTCGAGGTCGTATTCACCGAACCGGCGAAAAACCGTATTCGAGTGAAAGCGAATGGCGCTACAAGCGATATTTACACGGACAAAGCAACATTGACCGGCGATAGCGGACAAGCGATCCTGCTTGCAGACCTGCGTCCCGGAACTCTCGTTAATATTACGCTTCAAGGCTTAACGGCTGTTTCGGTTGCGGAAGTCAAATTGACGCTTGGCGAAGTCACCAGCTTGGATGCTTCGGGCAATGTATTGACCGTGAAGGATCATTCGGGCAACAGCCAGACCCTAGGCGTAAGCGGCGGCGTCAAGGTCGTCAAGAATGGTTCGACGGCTTCGAACTTAAGCACGTTGACGCAGGGAGATCGCGTAGAGATTCGAAAAGACATTCAAGGCGTAACGATCATCCAAGTCCTGGAGAAAATCGAGCGTGCGTTCTGGCAGGCGAACAACACCGAAATTCAAGTGAAACGCAAATCGATTAACGATAATTACCGATTTACGTTATCCGATAAAGTATTTGTTCATCAAGGTGACACGACTTTGTCCGTGCAATCCCTTAAGGAAAATGATAATATTGTACTGTACTTAAACAACGGTGTCGTTGTTGAGATCGTAAAACAGTAAATTATCGACCTGGGATTGCTCGAGAAACACCGTCTTGATGCGGGGATTTCCGCATCAAGATTTTTTTTTGCGGGAGGGAAATCATATGAATGCGGCAACGGTGCGGCATATTTTGGACACGATGGAGAGCATGTTTCCGGATGCACATTGCGAACTGAATCACAGCAATGCGTTTGAGCTGACCATCGCCGTGCTGCTGTCCGCCCAGTGCACGGATGAAACGGTAAATAAAGTAACAAAGGATCTGTTTCAGAAATACAAAACGCCTTTGGATTACGTATCGGTACCGATCGAGGAGCTTGAGCAGGATATCAGACGGATCGGGTTATACCGGAACAAGGCCAAACATATTCAGAACTTGTGCAGGATTCTGATCGAACAGTATGGCGGGGAAGTACCGGAGGCTCATGACGAGCTGGTCAAATTGCCCGGGGTTGGACGCAAGACGGCCAATGTCGTCGTTTCCAACGCCTTTGGCGTGCCTGCCATTGCGGTGGATACGCATGTGGAGCGGGTATCCAAACGGCTTGGACTGGCTGCTTGGAAAGATTCCGTGCTGGAAGTGGAGAAAAAGCTGATGAAGCGGGTGCCGCGTGAAGAATGGACGATGACGCATCATCGGATCATTTTTTTCGGAAGGTACCACTGTAAAGCTCAAAATCCGCAATGCCCGGTATGCCCGCTGCTGGATGTTTGCCGCGAAGGAAAGAAACGTATGAAAACCTTAGCAGTCAGGAAGAATAAGGAACAACCGTAACACCAGCAAGAAACAGACAAAAAAAAGAAACAGTTCATCTGATTCGGGAGAACACCGAACTTTGACAGCCGGCGAATGGGCATCATTGCAAGCAAGCCAGCGCGCTTGCCTTTGTCTCCGGATTTCTATTTCGGCCGCATGGGCGAATGGAAATCTGGAAACAACTGTGACCGAATAGAAATGCCGGATATTCGCAAGGTGAATAAGGAATGCACCCCGGATCAGCAGGAGCTAAATTTAAAAGAGGATGGGATTACACATGAAATGCATCTCTGTTTACACCGACAATTTTGAATTGTTCTCGGATATTTTTGAACATGTGGTGGAGAGCCAGAACCAACTGAGCGAGAATGAAGAGCAGGAAGTGGAAGGCGTGACGTTCAGCCACTCCGGGGATGCTCCCGAGCATTATTTGGAGCGTATGTCTCAGAAGCCGGAAGTGGTCGTGATGCGCGATAAGTCTCGCGGTTTAACCATTTTGCAGCACGGAAACGTGTTCGAAATTTTGATTCCGGCAGAAGAGAACACCGTCGTATCTTAAGTTCTTCAAATTTGATGTTTTAAAAAATGAGATGTTGAACCCATGGCAGGCAAGGAAGCGTTTCTTCCTTGGCCTGCCATTTTGCATAGAGCGGGACAAACGGCGGATCATGAAATGATTCCTTTACGGCGCAAGCGGTGATAAAATAAAATGATGTGAACAGATGGTGTCAGAGATGGAGAGATCAATGGACAGGAGCGAGAAATGACATTGAAGTTGATGACTGATGAAATCGGATACAGCATGACGGAACTAAATAGAGTCCGGGACCGTTTTTTGGACTGGAATGACGAGTCTTCCTCCGCATTGACCGAGGATTTGATACGCAAGGGTACTGGCGGCGAGCTCACGCTTGCCTTCTGCGGTCATTTTTCAGCTGGGAAGTCAAGCATGATCAATGCGCTTTGCGGCAAAAAGGTGCTGCCCTCGGGTCCGGTGCCGACGAGTGCCAATGTGGTCACGATTCGAAGCGGCGAGCCCCGGGCATTGATTCACCGGACTGTCGCGGACCATGGGGAGCCTATCAAGGTAACGATCGACGAACTTGCGGAATACTGCAAGGAGGGCCGGGAGTATTCCGCGATTGAAGTGTGGGATGACGTGCCGCTGCTTGGCGCGGACGGAGTATTGATGGATACCCCCGGCGTCGACTCGACCGACGACGGGCATCGGCTAGCGACCCATTCCGCTCTGCATATGGCGGATATCGTGTTTTACGTCATGGATTACAATCATGTGCAGTCGGAGAGTAATCTGATGTTTGCCAAGAGCCTGTCGGATTGGGGGAAGCCGCTATATTTGATCGTGAATCAGATCGACAAGCATCGTGATGACGAGCTGACGCTGTCCTCTTACCTGAACGACGTCAAGAAGGCATTCGCCCAGTGGAAGATCACGTACAAAGGGTTGTTATGCACCTCGCTAAAAGTGCAGGACCATCCTTATAACCAATGGGAGACGCTGAAGTCTTTGATCGGCGAACTGATATCCCGGAAGGAGCCGCTGCTGCGCCATAGCGTTTCCTGCTCCATTCGTCATGCTGCGGATCAGCATGTAGAAGCCTATACCCGCAGTCATCAGGAGGAGAAGGAACGGCTGCTGGAGGAAATGGGCGGCGAGGAGGCCGCAGCGGCGCTGCAAGCGCGCTTGCAGGAGCTGGAAGAACAAAAAAGAACCGTAGCGGGGCTGCCGGAAACGGTTCGCGCAGAACTCCGCAAGGAAGCCGATAAGCTGCTGGCCAATGCCAATCTGACGCCGGCGGATGTTCGGGATTTAAGCCTGTCTTTCCTGGAGAGCCGGAAATCTGGCTTTAAGGTCGGGTTCCTCTTCTCGGGCGGCAAGACGGAGGAAGAGCGCCGCCGCCGTCTGAAGGCCTTCCATCATCGTTTGGAGGAGCAGACCTCTTCGCAGGTCGACTGGCATCTGCGTTCGCTGTTCCGCAATAGCGTCGAGCAGCATGTGGAATGGAATGCCGAATGGGAACGTTTAATGGACGCCGAACTTCCGGGCGTGCGGGAGGATATGATTACGCGAACCGTGAATCCGGAAGCCACGGTGTCAGGCGAATATGTATTGAACTATAACCGGGAGCTGGCCGAGGAAATCAAGGGCAGCTACCGCATGGCCGTGTTGGTGCTTGCCGACCGGCTGAAGGCGGCATTGACGGACGCTGCGGCCGTCCGTCTGCAGGAGCTGAAGCGCCAGGGCGCCGAGCTCCTGGCGCAATCCGCGGCTTCAGCCAGCTACGCAGCCCTGCAGCAGGCGGAAGCCGCCCGCGCGGCCGAGCTGGCCGAGCTGCTCCCGCCGCGCACCTCCCTCACCCCCGGCCTCCTGCCGGAGGTGAGGGAGCCGGAGGGGCAGCCCGCGCATGCGGCTGCCCAGGGCGGCGCCCCGGCGGCGCAGCCGGGGCAAGGGCGCACGGCGCCCCGGGCCGCCGCTGCGCAGGCGGCACCGCAGCGGCGCCAGCGGCTTGAGGCCGCGGCAGCCGAGCTGCGCGCAGCGGCGGCGCTGCTGGCGCCGCACCCCGCGCTGGCGTCGGCCGCGCGGGATCTGACCGCCCGCGCGGATGCGCTTGCGGGCGGCTCGTTCACCCTGGCGCTGTTCGGAGCGTTCAGCGCCGGAAAGTCCTCCTTCGCCAATGCACTGCTTGGCGAGTCGGTCCTGCCGGTATCGCCGCATCCGACAACGGCGGCGGTGAACCGCATATTGGCACCGGCCGAAGGACGATCACATGGTACCGCAGACGTGCGTATGAAGAGCCGCGATATGTGGTGGGACGATTTGAAGTATTCCTTCGGCGTGCTGGGTCTCCAAGAACCGAATCCGGCCAATTGGCGGAGCGTGGCTGAAGGTTTGAATCCGGCCGGAATTCACCCGGCAGGCCTGCCGCATTACGGCTTCCTAAAGGCCGCCGCCTCCGGCTGGGATGAGATGGAGTCCAGGCTCGGCACCACGGAAACGGTAGAATTGGCCGAATATCGGGGATACGTGGCGGACGAAACCAAATCCTGCTTTGTCGACGGGATCGATCTGTATTACAGCTGTCCGATGACGGAGCAAGGGATCGTGCTGGTGGATACGCCGGGAGCGGATTCCCTGCATGCCCGGCACACCGGCGTCACCTTCAACTATATTAAGAATGCGGATGCGATTGTTTACGTAACGTATTACAACCATGCGTTCTCCAAAGCGGACCGGCAATTCCTGTCCCAGCTGGGCCGGGTCAAAGACAGCTTTGCCTTGGATAAAATGTTCTTTATCGTCAATGCGGCTGATCTAGCTCAGTCCGAAGACGAGCTGAATGAGGTGGTGAAGCATGTGCGCACCAATCTTACAGCCAGCGGCGTAGGCAGCCCGCATATCTTCCCCGTCTCCAGTCTGGCTGCGCTGGACAATAAGCGGCAAGGGGACGAGGAAAAATTGCAGGCATCGGGATTCCCTGTTTTCGAAGAAGCGCTGGGCCGATTTGCGGTGGAAGAGCTGCCAAGGCTGTCCCAGCGTGCCGGTTATGATGAGATCGCTTCTGTGAGGGACCGTATCCGGGGGTGGGCAGAAATGGCCGCTCAGGATGAGACCACGCGCAAGCGGAAAATCGGGGAGCTGGAAGAGGTGCAAAACCAAGCCATGGCCCGCCTTAACGCTTTGGCGGAGCAGGAAATGGCACGCGACATCGGTCAAGAAAGCAGCGAGCTGCTGTTTCACGTGCGGAAGCGGCTGGATTATGCCATGAACCGTTTCTTCCAGGAGTCGTTTAATCCTTCCGTGCTTCGGGAGGATACAGGGCATTTGAAATCGGCATTTGCGGCTTGCGGACGTGATTTGATGCGAACGATGTCCGTAGAGCTGGATCAGGAACTATGGGCCACCACGCTTCGTTTGGAGACGGCCGGCCGCAAATTAACCGAAGCCGCGGCATTTAAGGCCGCAGCCGATATCAACGGCATGGCCGAGGGCCTGTCACTGGCCATACGCCGGGATCCGGACTGGGCACCGCCGGAGCTGGACGAAACGGAGCTGCAAATCCAAGGGGATTGGTTAACCTTCTGGTCGACCTTTAAGAATCCCAAGCATTTCTTTGAGGGCGGCGGAAGTTCCAAGCTGCGCGAAGCGGCTGAGCCGAAAGTGAAGGAAGCCGTGGCGGGTGTGGTCGGCCTGCGGGAAGAGCAGCTGACGGACCACTATGTTCGAATGAGCAAACGTTCACTGCAGCATCATGTATCCGCATTGGAGGAACAGCTGAAGGAATCCATGGCTGCCATACTGGGTTCGCTGCAGGACGGCCAGTCTCCGTTGATGTGGCGCCAGCTGGCGGATGATTTGGAAGCCATGATAAAGTCAGCGCAGTAAAGACGGAACATCCCCGTCTAGCATGAAGCAAGAGTTGCAATAGAATAGCAGCACGGTGCGAGCTTCCGGTAAGGTCCGTTCCCTTTTTACCGGATGAATGAACGCCAATCACATGTTGAACCCTCGAAAGACGTCCCATATGCCATCCGTGGCGGGGCGTCTTTCGTCCTATTATTATCGATGGACCGCTCTCCTGATGAAAGCGGCATAGGACGATATGGCATATTTTTATCCGCTGCAGCGAACGTGAATAGGATGAAACCAGCTTAGGATATTACCCTTTTTCAAGCATGTTCAAAAAAGTCGAAAATAGCGGATAAAGCCTAACGGTTGAAGGGACTGACAATGTGATTATATCCCCTAGTAATGATGAGAATTCCCGATGATTTCATCATGAAACAATGATAAGTTATACTATTTGCCCCCTTTAGGTCCTTTAGGCTCATTTATGACGGTTTTCTCTCTTTGCCGCGGGTTCGGGTCGATGATAAACTTCATAAATGCTACATAACCTGAACGTAAAAAATCCAAAGGAGGATAAACATGAATGTTCTCAGGCAACTGCAGGGCTTCTTTTGGGAGAAACGAAGTTATCTTTTTCTTTCCATTCTGTGTCTGGCGATTGCAACCGCTTTAGGTCTTGTCTATCCGCAGCTGTTAAAAGTGCTGATTGACGATGCAATCAAACTGGAGAATTACGGCATCGTACCGCAGCTGGCACTCACCGTGCTGGGCGTGGTCATCCTTAAAGCTTTCATGCAGTTTTTGCATGGATTCTTTGGAGGGAGGCTGGGGAATTACCTGGCTTACTCGTTGCGAAACGCCTGCTATGAAAAGTTGCAATTTCTATCGTTCCGCTATTACGACACGGCTCGGACAGGGGATTTGATGTCGCGGCTGACGGGGGATTTGGAAGCAATCCGGATGTTTATCGGCTTCGGTTTTGCCCAACTCCTCAACCTCGTACTGATGGTGACTTTCGGTTCCATCATGATGTTCACCATCAGCTGGAAATTGACGCTGGTTACTTTGGTAGCGATGCCATTTCTGGTGTTCGCAGCTCTGAAATTCGAGTCCAAGATCCATCCGGCGTTCCAGGAGATGCGCCTGGCGCTCAGCTCGCTGACTACCGCGGTGCAGGAGAATATTACGGGTGTTCGTACCGTTAAATCCTTTGCTCGCGAGCCTCACGAAGTGGAGAAATTCTCCGAACGGAATGAGCGTTACAAAACCAATCAGATATTCGCCTCTTCCCTGTGGGCCCGTTATTTCCCGATGATGGAGCTCTTTGCGAATGTCAGCGTCGTCATTTTGCTTGCCGTCGGGGGCGCCATGGTTATCCAAGGTTCCATGACGGTAGGGGAGCTGGCAGCATTCTTCACCTTAATTTGGTACATAATCGGACCTCTTTGGGGGATCGGGTTCCACATTAACAACTATACGCAGTCGAAGGCTTCGGGTGAACGGGTGCTGGAGCTGTTGAATCAGCCCATTGATGTCGAAGACCGTGAGCGTGCGGTAGATTTGGTGCCAAGCCAGGTGAAGGGTCATGTCGTGTTCGACAATGTCACCTTTGCTTACGGCAACAAGATGGCTGCTGTCAAAGATATCAATCTGGATGCTCGTCCCGGCTCCGTGATCGGTTTGCTGGGGGGAACAGGTTCAGGGAAGTCAACCATTATCCAGCTCTTGATGCATGCCTATAACGTGAATCAGGGCAGCATCAAATTAGACGGCGTGAACATCAACGATATTAAGGTCCGGAGTCTGCGCAGCCAGATTGCAACGGTCTTCCAAGAGACTTTCCTGTTCTCGTCCAGCATCCGCAACAATATTTCTTACGGGATGAAGGACGTTAGCATGGATGAAATCATTCGGGTAGCCAAGCTGGCCAAGGCACATGACTTCATTATGGAAATGAAGGATGGCTACGATACCATTGTCGGTGAACGGGGGATGGGTCTTTCCGGCGGACAGAAGCAGCGGATCGCGATTGCCCGTGCCCTTCTGAAGGACCCGAAAATCCTGATCCTGGATGATGCCACCAGCGCAGTGGACATGGAAACAGAGCATGAAATCCAATCCGGTTTCCAGGAAGTCATGAACGGCAGAACGACCTTTATTATCGCTCACCGTATTTCTTCCTTGCGTCATGCGGATGAAATTCTCGTTCTGGATGAAGGTAGAGTCGTGCAGCGCGGCAAGCATAACGATTTGATTGCGGTGCCGGGACCTTACCAGGATGTGTACAAAATACAATATGCGGACCTGATTGCAAAGCAAGCTCAAGCAGGAGGTACGCCAGGGCAGGTGCAAGCATGAACGCCAACGTAAATACTGAACCGCATCAGAAGCAAAAGATTCCGAGGCCGCGGAAGCCTTCGGAAGAAACCAATGAACGTTTTGTATACAAGGACGACGATGCGATCGAGAAGCCGTTTAACTGGACGCAGCTGACGCGTCTGATCTCGTATATGAAACCATATGCCAAACAGATTCTCCCGTTGATCGGCCTCATGATGATTATCGGCACGATTACGAAGCTTGCCATTCCATTCCTGACGAGTTTGGCTATCGACCAGGCCATTGACCCGAAGGAAGGAAATCCGAGCCTGACCCTGCTGTATCAGATTACGATCGCCGTTCTGGCGATGTATATCATTCAATGGGTTGCCGGGATATTCCGGATCAAGTTTACGAATATCATTGGTCAGCGGGTTATCTATGACCTTCGAGCAGATTTGTTCCAGCATATACAGCGCCTATCCTTTAATTTCTTTGACAAGCGTCCGGCGGGATCCGTGCTGGTTCGCGTTACGAACGATGTCAACTCCCTGCAGGATTTGTTTACGAACGGGGTTGTCAATCTGATCATCGACTGCGTGCAGCTTGTCGGTATCGTAGTCATCCTGCTATTAATTAACTGGAAGCTTGGTCTAGCTGTTATCGTTACCGTTCCGATCATGTTCTTTATCTCTACGAAACTCCGTGTGCGCATCCGGCGTGCATGGCAGGAAGTACGGATCCGGAACTCGCGGATTAACTCCCACTTGAACGAATCCATTCAGGGAATCCGCGTTACCCAAGCTTATACGCAAGAAGAAGAAAATATGAAATTTTTTGATAACATGAACCTGGACAGCAAAAAGTCCTGGGATAGGGCGTCAGCCATGAACCAAGGGTTTGGGCCTCTTATCGAGATTACCGGGGGGTTCGGTTCCCTGATCTTGTTCTGGCTTGGTGCCGTATTGATTCAGCAAGGCGAGCTCACGATCGGTCTGTTGATTGCCTTTACCCAATATGTCGGGAACTTCTGGGAGCCGATCAATCGGCTCGGCCAAATGTATAACCAGCTGCTTGTCGCGATGGCATCGTCCGAACGTATCTTTGAATTCATAGACGAGAAGCCGAGCATCGATGATCAGCCTGGCGCGAAGAAATTGCCGACCATTAAAGGGGACATCAAGCTGGAGAATGTGGTGTTTGAATACGAAAAAGGACGCCAGGCTCTAAAAGGCATCAATCTGGACGTGAAGGCAGGCCAGTCGATTGCGTTGGTCGGTCATACCGGATCAGGCAAAAGTACCATCATTAATTTGCTCAGCCGCTTTTATGATATTACGGACGGTAAGTTAACCATCGACGGGTACGATATTCAATCGGTGACGGTAGAAAGCCTCAGGAATCAGATCGGCATCGTGCTGCAGGATACCTTTATATTCTCGGGTACGATTCGGGATAATATCCGCTTTGGCCGTCTGGATGCGACCAATGAGGAGATTGAAGACGTGGCCAAGGCTGTGGGCGCCCATGAGTTTATAGTCCAGATGCCGGGCGGCTACGATACCGAGGTCGAGGAACGCGGTAACATGCTGTCCATGGGGCAGCGGCAGCTGCTATCCTTTGCTAGGGCGCTCCTTGCCGACCCGCGGATTTTGATTCTGGATGAGGCAACGGCAAGTATCGATACCGAGACGGAATTAAAAATCCAGAGTGCCCTTAAAGTGCTGCTTCAGGGACGTACCTCCTTCATCGTGGCGCACCGTTTATCAACGATCCGCCATGCCGATCATATCGTCGTGCTGGATCACGGGAAGATCATCGAAGAAGGAAATCACGACCAGCTTATGCAGAAGCAGGGGACATATCATGGGCTGATTGAAGCACAATACCGATTTTTGTAAAAACGGCTTAACAAAGGTTTAACAAAACGGACACAAATGTAAAAAAAATGTCGCTTGATACTTGCAATCTTCTTCATAAACTTACAAAATAGAAGTAGAGTTTACTCAGAATTCATAGAAGAAGGGAAGCATGAGGGTATAATGAGCATCGAAAGCGTAATTTCTGCGCCTGCACTGCTGATTCGAAACTTTGAGAAGAATGATTTGGAAGCTGTCACATCCTTGATGCGAGAACTGAATTATCCGACCACGCTCAACGTCATGCGTGAACGGATGGAGTCCATGAACGACAACCCGTTATACGGCAACCTGGTTGCCGAGGTTGATGGAGACGTCGTCGGCATGATCATGCTTCGTCAAGTCAAATCCTTCACTATGACCGAACCGGTCACTCAAATTACTTCGGTTATTGTAACCTCAAGCTACCGCGGCCAAGGAATTGGCAAACGACTGATTCGCGGTGCAGAGACATGGGGAAGACAGCATGGTAGCCACCTCTTGTTTCTCACAAGCGGCAACCGGGAAGAACTTGCTCCCGCACATGCATTTTATGAACATATTGGATTTGAAAAGGCTGGTTACCAGTTCAGCAAAAAGCTGTAGCCTGGGCCTTTTCATTAACCCACCCCGTTTTCGGGGTGGGTTTTTTCTTGTTATGACCTAGAATCTATGGAAGTTTAGAAGATTTTACTCGCTTATCACAGATACAACGAAGTCATTCGATCAGGACCGGGATTGGTTTCTGGGGTCCTGAGCATAAAGTAGGAATTCAAGGACTCCTTTCCAACAATTGTAGGATTGCCGAAGGTATCAAATGTGTTACAATGTGTTCGTACCTGATTACAAAAATGTAACCAATGCCTGACCGCCCCACACCCATCAAGTTCAACATCTTAGAACGGCGGTCAAGCAAACTCTACAACTATGAGCATAGGAGATGAGTATTCATGAACAACCATTGGATAAAGAAAATCGCAGGCGGCAGTATCGCGGCTGTATTGGCTGTTGGCATCATGCTGCCGACAACGGCTTCGGCTGCACCTGCTGATAGCAATAATTATGTAAACTGGCAACAGAAGATCCAGAAATTCCTGGAGAGCCAAGGCTTGGAGTCGCAGTTTAAATGGGTGGTCGTCCAACAACCGCAAACGGAAAAGCCTCAGGCGGACAAGCCTGCAGAGACGCCTCAAACAAGCAAGCCTGAGACCAGCAAACCGGAAGCAAGCAAACCGGAAGCCAGCAAACCAGAAGCCAGCAAGCCTGTGAGCAAGCCGTCTACGACTCCGTCCCAGCCTTCCGAATCTGCGGGCACAACGGAGCAATCGAATTTTGCTTCCGAAGTTGTCAACTTGGTGAACCAAGAGCGTTCGAAAGCTGGCCTGAAGCCGCTCACGGTACATGCCAAGCTGACAACGGTAGCACTGGACAAAGCGAAGGACATGAGCAATAACAATTATTTCAGCCACACTTCGCCAACGCACGGCTCTCCATTCGATATGATGAAGGCTTACGGCATTTCTTACGGCTATGCCGGCGAGAATATCGCTAAAGGGCAGCGCACGCCGCAGGAAGTCATGAACTCTTGGATGAACAGCCAAGGTCACCGCGAAAATATCCTGTCTCCTAATTTCACCATGATCGGTGTGGGATATTACAACGGATACTGGGTTCAGGAATTCATCAGCCAATAAGCACGGATGTTGTTTTACATGATAGGCTGCCCCGGGCGCGCAGAAAACTGCGTCCGGGGCAGTCTTCTTTGCGTGTTTTGATTTGCAAATTTTTTATAGAAGTCTTAAGGTAATGTACATGAGGATTTTTGTAGGGGGAATGTCATGAAGTCATCTGCATGGATATGGCGTATCACGGCCTCCGTGTCGATTATCGTAACGATTGTGCTTATATTCGGTTTCGTGTATGCGTTTAAGGATATTAATGATCCTCAAGGTCAGCCGTTGCTCACCGGCGGCGAATCCGCCGAGCCAGGCCAAGAGACTGCGCCGCCGAAGCCGGAACGGGCTCCGTCGGAAGCGGTGCTGCCAAATGATGTGAAAGTGACGGCGATCGGAGACTCGCTTGCCAAGGGAACGGGGGACAGTACCGGGGGCGGTTTTGTCCGCCGAAGCGTCGAACAATTGAACGGCGATGGACGAACGGCCAGCCTGCTGGCCAATCTGGCAATAAACGGAATGACCACCGAGGGACTTCTCCCTAAGCTGGACGACAAGGGAATACAGTATGCCTTGAAGGAAGCCAACGTCATTATGCTGTCTATCGGGGGCAATGATATCTTTCAAGGAAGCGGGCTGATGGAGGGGGCGGCGGATGCCGGCGAGCTGGAGCTCGATCCAGCCATGCTGATGGGCGCATTGCCGCAGGCCTCCAAACGCTTGCAGACAATTCTTGAGAAGATTCGGGACATTAATCCGAATGCCCGAATTGTTTATATCGGCTTGTATCATCCCTTTTCCGATTTGGAAGAATTGCTGATACCCGGCAATGTCGTGGTCTCAGCATGGAATCATGCGGTCATGGAGCTCGTAAACCGGGATCCCAATATGACGCTTGTCCCTACATTCGATCTGTTTCAGCATAAGCTCGGCGAGTATCTGTCCACGGACCATTTCCATCCGAACGGGGCAGGATATCAGGCCATCGCGGATCGAATTGTAGAAGGTATGCTGTAGCATGAAGAGGATGTCAGGTGGGGAGATGGAAATCGATGAATGAACAAGTGCAGGAAATCGTACTATCCGTCCAGCATGTAAAAAAGAAAATCGGTCGAAAATGGATTATACATGATGTGTCGTTCGATGTGCGCGCGGGCGAAATATTCGGGTTCCTGGGGCCGAACGGAGCAGGAAAAACAACCACGATCCGAATGCTTGTGGATTTGATCAAGCCGTCATCCGGCAGGATCGAGGTCTGCGGTTACGATGTGAATCGCCAGCAGGAGCAGGCGCTGCGCTATATTGGTTCCATCGTGGAGAATCCGGAGATGTATTCGTATTTGACCGGCTGGGAAAATCTCGAGCATTTTGCGAGAATGCAGCCCGGTATTGACGATCAGCGGATACAGGAAGTTGTGGATACGGTCAGGCTTGATCGAAGAATCCATGACAAGGTCAGCACTTATTCACTTGGCATGCGGCAGCGTTTGGGAATCGCCCAGGCCTTGCTCGGCAGGCCGAAGCTGCTCATTCTGGACGAGCCGACGAACGGTCTTGACCCGAAGGGAATCAAAGAAATGCGGCAGTTCATCCATCAGTTGGCCGAGGAGGGCTTGGCTGTATTTGTTTCCAGCCATCTGCTGAGCGAAATTCAGCTGTTATGCGATCGGGTAGCCATCATCAGCAGCGGAAGGGTGCTTGCGGTAGGCGAGGTCGATGAATTGATTGCCGGCAGCAGCGATCATGTCATCTGGGATCTGAATCCCGCCGTGCAGGGCAAACGAATTCTGCAGAAGCTGGATTATTGCGAGATCGTGGACCGCCCGGAGGATGTGCTTGACGATAATGTACTGGCAGGCATGTCACCGGATGCCGTTGTGACCCGAATGCATGCTGCACATGCATCAAGGGCTGTGGAAAGGCTGGTTGGCGCCGGCGTGCAGGTCCGGGAGGTTCATCGGATCAATCCTACGCTTGAGCAGCTGTTCCTGCAGATGACGGAGGGTGAGAGCATTGAGTAACCTGTTGCCCCTGATCAAGAACGAATGCATCAAAATTATCAAGCGTAAGCGGTTTTATGTGGTTCTTCTGGTTCTCCTCGTCCTAGTGCCCATGTTTACATACGCCCAGATGAAGTCCGCGGAACGGAGCCGGGAGAAGTTTAACAGCGACTGGCGGCTTGAGCTTCAGCAACGGATCACGGATAATGAGAATTCGCTTAGCAGTGACCGGGTGCCGGATGAATGGAAACGATATCGGCAAATCTTTATTCAGCAGATGCAGTATTATTTGCAGCATGATGTGAATCCTAATCAACCAAACGGGGTAACGTTCACGCGGGAATTTCTGAACAATGCGATATCCTTGTTTATTCCGCTGCTCATCATGGCCATTGCTTCGGATATCGTTTCCGGAGAGCGGACGACCGGCACCATTAAGATGCTCCTGACAAGGCCGGTAAAGCGCTGGAAAGTGCTGCTGAGCAAACTGGTAGCCTTGATTATGTTCACGTCGCTCATTATCGTGTCCACCTTTGTCATCGCTTACCTGATCTCGGGTCTCGCTTTCGGCTACAAAGGGTTTGACATCCCGGTATTCACGGGTTTCCAAATTGTCGGGTCAGACGTGGATATGTCCGGCGTTCATGCGGTGCCCCAATGGAAGTATTTGCTGATGCAGGGCGGTTTGGTCTGGTTTGTCGGCGTATGCGTCGGCATGCTGGCTTTTATGGTATCCGTCCTGGTTCGAAGCACGGCGGCCAGCATCGTCATTATGATGGCGGCATTGATCGCCGGAAATATTCTGACGAATATGGCGTCGGCATGGAGCAGCGCGAAATATTTGTTCATGGTAAACCTGAATTTGACCAGTTATTTGGCGGGCAATTTGCCGCCGATCGAGGGCATGACCTTGAATTTTTCCCTTGCCGTATTAGCCATCTGGGCGATTTGTGCGGTTATTGTTGCATTCAGTGTCTTTACGAGAAGGGATATCTTGAATTAAAATGGACAAAGCATGAAACATTTGTTTGCATTTTTTAGAGAACCGCGTTCTTCTAAAATATTGGAATGTAGAAATAGAAAACACGAGATACGTGAAATTGAAGGAGGAGCATGAATGGTCGAACAGATCGATATGTTTGCAGAGTCATCAAAGAACGGCGGTACTAACCGTTCAGGATACGATGCTGACGACATTCAAGTGCTCGAAGGCCTTGTTGCGGTACGCAAACGGCCAGGCATGTACATAGGGAGCACAAGCTCGTCGGGTCTGCATCATCTGGTGTGGGAAATTGTGGACAACGCCGTAGACGAGCATTTGGCCAAGTACTGCTCGAGAATTGAAATTACTTTGCATAAAGACGGATCCGCGACGGTATACGATAACGGACGCGGTATTCCGACCGGGATGCACAAGACAGGCATTCCCACGCCGCAGGTGGTCTTCACGATTTTGCATGCCGGCGGCAAATTCGGCGGTTCCGGATACAAGAAGTCCGGCGGTCTTCACGGCGTTGGCGCATCCGTAACCAATGCGCTGTCCGAATGGCTGGAAGTGGAGATTTACCGCGAAGGTAAAATTCACCGCCAACGCTTCGAGTACTGGCAGGACAAAAAAGGAAAAGAGCATGTCGGAGAACCGGTAACCGGTCTTGAGGTGCTGGGCAATACGAACAAAACAGGGACGAAAATCACGTTTAAACCGGACGCGCGCGTGTTTACCGCGGGAACGCATCTGAACTACGACACGCTTGCAGAGCGCTTACAGGAGATTGCCTTCCTGAATTCAGGACTCCGGATCGTCTTGAAAGACGAGCGGAGCGGGAATGGGGAAGAATTTTTTTATGAAGGCGGCGCAAGCCAGTTCGTGCAATTCTTGAATGAAGGCAAGGACGTGCTGCACGATGTGATCCATTTTTATGCCGAGAAGGATGACATCGAAGTCGAAATCGCTCTTCAATATAATGCAGGATACACTGAAACGCTGGCCTCGTTCGTTAACTCCATCCCGACGCGCGGGGGCGGTACGCATGAGACGGGCTTCAAGACGGCGTATACCCGCGTCATGAACGATTATGCCCGGAAGAACAATCTACTGAAGGAAAAGGACAAGAATCTGGAGGGGAATGACCTCCGGGAAGGCATGATGACCGTAATCAGCGTCAAGATGGCTGAGGTCGAATTCGTGGGTCAGACGAAGGACCAGTTGGGAAGCGCCTCTGCGCGAAGTGCGGTGGACAGCATCGTTACCGAGAAGATGCAAATTTTCCTAGAGGAAAATCCGCAGGTTGCCCAAACGCTGCTGAAGAAGGCCATTCAGGCCTCCAAAGCGCGCGAAGCGGCCCGTAAGGCAAGGGATGAGATGCGCAGCGGCAAGAAGCGCAGCGAGAGTTCCAATCTCGGCGGCAAGCTGACACCGGCCCAGTCCAAGGATTTTTCGCGAACCGAACTGTTCATTGTCGAAGGGGACTCCGCAGGCGGCTCGGCGAAGCAGGGACGGGATTCGAAGATTCAGGCGATTCTGCCTCTCAAAGGGAAGCCGATGAACCCGGAAAAATCGAAGCTGGCCGACATCCTGAAGAATGACGAATACCGTGCGATCGTATCCGCGATCGGCGCAGGGATCGGTACGGAATTTACTGCCGGGGACAGCAATTATTCGAAAATCATCATCATGACCGATGCGGATACGGATGGAGCCCACATTCAGGTGCTGCTGCTCACGTTCTTCTACAGATACATGAAGCCGTTGATTGATGAAGGTCGCGTCTATCTCGCGCAGCCTCCGCTGTATAAAATCGCCAGCAAATCCGGCAAGCTGGAAACCGTGCGGTATGCCTGGACGGATGAGCAGCTGGCTAATTATTTGAAGGAATTCAAAAATTTTGAGCTGCAGCGCTACAAGGGACTGGGCGAGATGAACCCGGAGCAGTTATGGGAAACGACGATGAACCCGGAAACACGCACCTTGCTGCAGGTTCAAATCGAAGATGCCGCCAAAGCGGAGCGGCGCGTGTCTACGCTGATGGGAGATAAGGTAGATCCCCGCAAGCGGTGGATCGTTGAAAATGTCAACTTCGCGGAGTTTGAGGAATAGAAGGTGAATGAATGAGTTTATCGGAGCAATTTTTGCCGGCATTTCTGGAAGAGGTTGTAGGTGACCGATTTGGCCGGTATTCCAAGTATATAATTCAGGACCGGGCGATCCCGGACGTTCGTGACGGCCTGAAGCCCGTTCAGCGTCGGATTCTGTACGCCATGTACGATTCGGGTAACACACCGGATAAACCATACCGCAAATCGGCGAAAACCGTTGGGGATGTCATGGGTAACTACCATCCGCACGGGGACTCATCGATTTATGAAGGCATGGTACGGATGGCCCAGCCATGGAAAATGGGACATGTGCTTGTGGACGGTCACGGAAACTGGGGTTCCCAGGACGATGATCCGGCAGCAGCGATGCGTTATACCGAGGCCAGGCTGTCGCCGATTGCCATGGAGCTGCTGCGGGATATCGAGAAGCGTACCGTGCTGTTTAAGGACAACTTTGATAACACGGCGAAGGAGCCGGTTGTGCTGCCTTCGCGGTACCCGAATCTGCTTGTGAACGGAGCTAGCGGGATTTCTGCGGGCTTCGCCACCGAAATCCCGCCTCACAATCTGCGGGAAGTGATCGATGCGTGCATCGCCGTCATGCAAAAGCCGGAGATCGAGCTGGACGAGATCATGACGTTCATAAAAGGCCCGGACTTCCCGACCGGCGGTATCATCATGGGCGGCGAAGGCATTTTGGATGCCTATCGGACAGGCAAAGGCCGGGTCTATCTGCGATCCAAGACGGACATTGAATCGCTTCGTGGTGGTAAACAGCAGATCGTCATCACGGAAATTCCTTATCAGGTTGTTAAGTCCAGATTGGTTACGGCGATGGAAAACATTCGTCTTGAGAAAAAAGTCGAAGGCATCGCCGAGGTTCGGGACGAGAGTGGACGGGAAGGGCTTCGCATCGTCGTGGAGCTGAAGAAGGATGCCGACGCGAACGGGATTCTGGCTTATTTGTTCAAGAAAACCGACCTGCAGATTACGTACAATTTCAATATGGTTGCCATCGTGAACAAAACCCCTCAGCAGCTGGGGCTTAAAGCGATGCTGTCGGCCTATATTGACCATCAGCGTGAAGTCGTCACCCACCGGACGCAGTTCGAGCTGGAGAAAGCCGAGGATCGGGCACATGTCTTGGAGGGCCTCGTCAAGGCGCTCAACATACTGGACGAAGTGATTGCGGCTATTAAGGCTTCCAAGAATCGCCAGGATGCCCAGAACAATCTGCAATGGATGTTCGGTTTCACGGAGAGACAAGCCGACTCGATTCTGACGCTGCAATTATACCGTCTTACCAACCTTGAAATTCATTCCCTGCAAAAAGAGCTGGACGAGCTGACAAAGAAAATCGAGGGCTTGCGTGCGATTCTCGACAGCGATAAGAAGCTGATTGGCGTCATTCGCAAAGAGCTGATCGAAATTCGGGAGAAGTACGGCATCGACCGGCGTTCGGTTATCCAGGAAGAAGTGGAAGAGATCAAGGTGAATCTTGAAGTGCTTGTCAACGCCGAGGATGTGCTCGTAACCTTGTCGAATGAAGGCTATATTAAGCGTACCAGCATGTTATCCTTCACCCGCAGCGGCGGTGAGCTGGAAAGCTCAGGCGTCAAGGAAGGGGATTACATCACGCGGTTGTTTGAAGTCAATACCCTGGAGAATCTGCTGATCTTCACGAGCCGCGGGCAATATTTCTTATTGCCGGTGCATCAGGTTCCGGAGTACAAGTGGAAAGATGCCGGTACGGCCATCGTTAACGTGATCCAGGTACCGAAAGAGGACCATATCGTATCGGTCATCCCGGTTTCGAACTTTGACGAAGCGGGCAAATCGCTTGTCTTCGTGAGCCGCAAAGGGCAAGTGAAGCGGACAGATCTCAAGGAGTACGTAACCAAACGGTCTGGCGCGGTTGCGGCAGCGAAGGTAGCTGCGGAAGACAGCATCATCCAGGTCGTTATGAGTGACAGCAATAAAGATATCGTGCTGATCTCGAAAGAAGGGATGAGCATCCGCTTCAATGAACAGGAAGTCAATGCCATGGGACGCGTTTCCGGCGGGGTTCGGGGAATCCAGCTTCGAGACGGGGACGAGGTCGTTGCGGCATTATGGGTGGAGAACGATGAAGGCGAGATTTTGACCATCACGGATCTTGGATACGGCAAACGAAGCTTGCTGTTGGATTATCCGGCCCAAAGCCGCGGCGGAAAAGGCATGGCCACGTTTGAGTTCAAGGAAGGCAAGCGGGTGAAGCCTAACGGCAGCGCCATCGTCGGCGCGTTCTATTGTCGCGAGCCGCTGCAGATTAACGCTTATAGCGAAGACGGGCAAGCTTTCCCGATTCACACGGAGAAGGTTCCGATTATGGAGCGTAAATCGATTGGTAAACTACTGGCCGATGTCGGCAAGAACGGGCAAATTGTCGATTTGGTCAGTCTCCCGCATGCAGAGTTAGGCAAAGAAGGTTAGGCAAGAGCGAGCCTTTCCTTTAATTCGGATATGGATTGAATAGAGATGAATGGACGAAAGCACCTTCGATGAACGGTTGTCGGGGTGCTTTTGTTGTATTTAGCGTTGGATGACGCATATTTAAATTTATACTATTTGACATATGTCTGGCGCTGTCGAAGTAAGCTGAATGTTGAGAAACGCCGTCACACAAGGCATGACGGGTTTTGTCGCTTGATTGGAAATTATATTTTTTAACGAAAAAAGAAGGATATTGGCTGGTGTCCAGCGAAAAGTTAATCCTATAAACTATTATGGAAAATCATGACGCTGGCTCAAACGGAAGTTCATTCATCGGATTACAGTGCGGCAAACTCAGATAGTATTTCGATGTTTGATCATGACAGACATAACGGAAGGGACGGGATAAACATGCATACTGCCGAATTCGCCAAGGTGTGGTCCAAGCTGGCCAAGGATTATAAACTCCATATGGAAGCCGGACTGGCCCCGACATTGACGGAGTCGCAACTCATGGTGCTGGAAGTGCTCGCTGAGCAGAAGCGGATGAAACCTTCCGATTTCATTCCTTACCTGGCTACAAGTCCGGCTGCCGTAACGATGCTATTGGACCGGATGGAGAAGAACGAATTGATCAAACGGGAACGGGACGCAAATGACAGACGGATCGTCTGGGTGACGATATCCTATAAAGGACGCGAGGAATATACGCGCGGATTACAGGTTAGGGAGGAGTACCTTTCCCGGATCTTGAACCGCATATCCTCGCATAATCAACAGCTGCTTGTCTATCTATTGGGAAAGATCAGCACGGCTCCGCAGGAGGTTCTGGTCGAGGCGTAGGCATTTTTGACCCAGCACCCTACATGGAATGCACAGAAGCCCCCATGTCTGGCTGCCTGCGGCAGCTTCGACTTTGGGGGCGGTTTCATTGTTTTGCTAATATTGCTTTCTAGTCACGTGGTCACTAACGAACCTTGGCATAATTTAAAGAAGTTAAGACTTAAGCAGCCATAAAGCCGGCACGTTAGCGGGTTCCCATCCAGGCAGGGACGTATGGGCTTGGCGGCACTCATAGGTTTTGCCTCCATACGTGACCAAAGCTCCCTGCTGGTATGAAGTATTCGGAGCCCAGGCCGGAGTTTCCGGTACAGAGCCGTCCGCCGTGGTGACTTGCAGCTCATTGCTGGCTGGGGATACGTTGCCTGCCGCATCGCGTGCTTTTACGGTAAAGCTATAGGTCGTGTTTGGCGATAATCCGCCAACTGTATAGGATAGCGTGCTGCCTGACACCGTCGTAACCAGCGTGGTGCCCCGATATACCTCATAGCCGCTTACTCCGACGTTATCCGTGGAAGCGTTCCAGGCTAATGATACGCTTGTGGACGTCGATCCCGCAGATCGTAAATTGGCAGGAGCCGTCGGAGCTTGGGTGTCCGGAACGGGATTTGATGTGCTGGCGGTTAGCGGGCTGCTCGCCTGTGATACGTTGCCTGCTCCGTCACGGGCTTTTACCGTAAAGGTATAGGAGGTGCCTGCTTGCAGGCCGGTAACGGTGTGGCTCAGGGTGGATCCGGATACCGTTGCCACTAGATTGGAGCCTCGATAGATTTCATAGCCTGTGACTCCTACGTTATCCGTAGAGGCGTTCCAGGCGAGCGAAATGCTGCTGCTTGTAACCCCTGTGGTTCTCAGATTCGCCGGCACGGTCGGTGCCTGCGTGTCCTGATTGCCGCTGCCGTTATTCAGGTTCACGTCGATCACGTTATAGAAGGCATTTCCCGTATCGGCGATTTCCCATACGGCGAGGATGAGATAGTAGCCGGTGCGGTCGGTAGGTACGTTACAAGTATGGGTTACGGTGTTCGGCGGTTGTTTGCCGCCGTCATTGAAGGAGCAGAACAATTCGAGATCTGCGCGTGCGAGGGGTTTGCTGGAATCCCAGCCTTTTTTCGTAATATAATATTTCCAATCGGATGTAGCATGGGCTGCGGTCAGCACCCACTTAAACGTGTTCGGCCCGCCGTTCATGTTTACCTTGCTCCAGCGGGTTGGCGTCTGTTCATACAGTTCGGTAAAGATTCCGGCACCGGTGATTTGGCCGTCCGCCGGTCCGCCGATCGGAAAGTTCCCTTTCCCTTCCAGGGAATGCGGTTCATAGATGATTCTGCCGCAGTTGACGTTCTCGCCGAGCTTGCACTTATAACCACGACTGGCCGGTGATTCGATATAACCATGAGCGGAAACGCTGCTTGCCGTAATGATCATAATGGTGAAAAACAACAATGTGCTTCCTAAAAAAATCCACAACGGTTTCAAATGCAAGCGGTGATTTGTTTGACACTGAGCCTGATCCATAACAAATACCTCCTTGAATATTGAATTTGAAATTCAGCGGACTCCTGCTGCTGATCAAACCTCCTTATGCTGCGGGTTTACTTGCTCTGCACTAAACAGGACCGAACCGGCTAGCGACTCCCTTCATGGATTATCCTTGATCATCCTCCTCCTCGGCAACCGTGATCTATATAAACCCCAAGATGAGGTTCATACCATGATTGTACAAATCAACTAAAAAATGTTAAACTATTCTGGTTACTATTCTTTTCCATTCTTTGTTAAAAGTAAAGGGATAATATATTATGATAGAGGGATAAAATATTACATTATATGTAATTAATTACATAGTCATAGCATTAGGCGTAGACATACAAAAAAACGAAATCCAATGATGGATTTCGTTTTTTTTACACTCATTGATAGGTTCGTCATGTCGATCCCAGCTGGTCCATATTGAAGATACTCCAAGGATAAACGGAAGGCGGCAAGGAACGAATGGAGATGTCCTCTTTGGTAACAGGGTGAGGGAACCCGACCAACACGGACCATAAGGCAATCTGTTGGCCGGCCTTGTTCACCTTGCTTCCATACTTCTGATCGCCGAACAGCGGATGACCCGCATGGCTGAGCTGAACACGTATTTGGTGCGGTCTGCCCGTGTGCAGCTCGATCAGGACAAGACTTACGCCTTCCGCTGCTTGTAGCACCGTATAATCCAGAATGGCTTCCTTGGCTCCGTCCGTCCCTTTGGAGGTAACGTGGACGGTGTTGGTTTTCGCATCCTTGTACAGCATGTTCACGAGCCGGCCTGAAGTTTTCGCTGGAACACCGTGAACGACCGCTACATACTGCTTACGGAAGCTGCGGCTCCGGACGGCCTCCGATAATCGGGAGGCGGCTTTGGACGTCTTAGCGAATACCATCGCTCCGCCCACGGGACGGTCAAGGCGGTGCACCAATCCCAAAAAAACGTTCCCCGGCTTGTTATAACGCTCCTTGATGTCCTGTTTCAGTATGGTCAGCATGTCGGGATCACCGGTAGCGTCCTCCTGCGAGGGGATGTTGACCGGCTTGGTTACGCCCAACACATGATTATCCTCGAAAAGAATCGGCACGGCCGGATACGTTGCTGGTCCCCGTCTGCTCATCGAATCAGGACTCCCATCGGCCCAGGATGCCGCATGGCAGGTTCATGCCGGAGCGGGTAATCGGCAATCCGATTTCGCCTGCGCTGATCAATCCGCCGTACTTCGGCTTCATGGTCATGGTGAGCATGTTGTTCAGAACGGTCGGGGAGATGCCGGTCGTGTAGGAGTTAATCAGCATGAACAGCGGGTTATCCGATACGATGCTCATGCAGCTTTCGAGGAATGGATACAGGCTCTGTTCCAGCTTCCACGTTTCTCCGCTTGGTCCGCGCCCATAAGAGGGAGGATCCATAATGATCGCATCGTATTTGTTTCCCCGACGCTGTTCCCGCTGCACGAATTTAAACACGTCATCCGTAATATAACGTATAGGGCGGTCAGCCAGGCCGGACAATGCCGCGTTTTCCTTGGCCCATTGAACCATCCCCTTCGCAGCATCCACGTGGACGACCTGAGCACCGGCAGAGGCCGCAGCGACGGTAGCTCCGCCCGTATAGGCGAACAGGTTCAGCACGCTGATCGGACGACCGGCGGAAGCGATTTTGTCCATCATCCAGCGCCAGTTCGCAGCCTGCTCCGGGAACAAGCCGGTATGTTTAAAATTGGTCGGTCGGATATGAAATTTCAATTGGTCGTACGAGATGGTCCATCGATCCGGCAGCTGCTTTTTCATGTCCCATTGCCCGCCGCCGGACGAGCTGCGGTGATAATGTCCGTGTACATTGCGCCATTGTCCGTCTTCACGTTCAATCGGCCAGATGATCTGCGGATCCGGACGCCTTAGAATGACATCGCCCCAGCGCTCCAGCTTCTCACCGCCACCGGTGTCGATGACCTCGTAATCTTGCCAACCTTGAGCTACATACATGTTGAAAACCATCCTTCAAATAGTCATTTAGACTTTATTGTACAACATATTGAAAGCTGAATGCCACCAAGGATTGCTTGCCTCAACCCTACCACTCGGATGACACGGTCTATGAAGTTCGGCTTACCCCAAATTTTCGAATGCGGAATGAAAACGGAATTCGCCATGAAGGTCATGAAGTGCGCCTTGCTGAAGCCCGGCGACCATGAACGCCTCATCGGAAACGGCGAATTGGGATACATCGATTCCATGGTTTCGGGCCTGGACAAAACCGTAACGCGGATAATACGAAGGATGGCCGAACAGAAACACAAGCGGATAGCCATGCGAGAGACACCGCCGTTTCCCCTCTTCAATCAGTTGCCCGCCGATCCCCTGCCGTTGATACTTCGGAAGCACAGCCAGCGGCCCTAGCGCAGCTACCCGATGGGTATGATCGCCGTCAAGAAGGCTCCCCCGGCTAAACATAATATGCCCCTTGATGATCCCGTCCTCTTCGGCAACCATGGACAATTCCCTTTCAAAAGCTCCGTCTTCCCGCAATCGTTGTACCAGGATCGCTTCTTCCTGACCGGAAAAAGCCTGGATGAGCAGCTCGTTGACCTGCTCATAATCCTTCTTGGTTTCGGTTCGTATGTTCATCGTTATCTCTCCTTCAATATATGGTTCATGTTTCTTTATTTCGTTATTCGTGTTCGTGCATTCGGCCGACTTATCGATCCAGGCATCGTTACTCCGGCTTCGTTTCAATTTGCAATCCTTCAACATGCTTGCGCTTCATCAAATTGCGCTTCTTCCGGTTCTCTTTGCTTTCAAAGACGATATCCAGATCATAATCCTCCGGGTAGAGATCCTTAGCCGCAATATAGGGCTTCAACCGTTTATGGTTGATTTTCAAACGCTCCTGTTGAATCATGACACCGATATGACCTCTAGCGTCCATGGTTTCATAAACGGTGCCGCTTCGTTTCAAATATGGCACATAGACCCGATCTCCTAGCTGATAAAGGGAAGAGGCGGGGGCTTCGTCTTCTTTATTCTTGTCGTCTACGGGTTGATCCGGACCCTCGATAGGGAAGGAATCGTATTCACCCGGGGTTGGTTCTCCGGCCCGTTCTTCGGTGTCCGAGCTATCCTCGTGACTGTAGGCCGCAATGCCTCTTGTCGTCCCCGCCTCCGTGATTTCCCGCGATCTGGCTATGATCGCTTCCGGAATCCCCAGCTTAGCAGCGATGACAAAAGCATAACTGTGACCGGCTTCACCAATCCGCAGGCGGTAGAGCGGCTCGAGGGTGTCGGCATCAAATTCCATGCGGGCATTCTCAAAGCCTGCCGTGCGATCGGCAAAATTTTTGATTTCGGTAAAATGGGTAGTGACCACGACCGTTGCTTGACGTTGAAACAGCTCTTCCAGAATGGCGATGGACAACCCGACGCCTTCACCCGGGTCCGTTCCGGAAGCCATTTCATCGAGCAATACCAGCGTGGACCTGCCGGCCGTCTGCAAAATGTCGCGGATGTTGCGGATATGGGCCGAGAATGTGCTCAGGGCATGCTCCAAACTCTGCCCGTCCCCGATGTCGACGGACACCTCGTCAAAGACGGCGCAATGGCTGCCCTCCGCTACGGGAACCAGCAAACCGGACTGAACCATAATGGTGATCAGCCCAACCGTCTTCAGCGCTGAAGTTTTGCCGCCGGTATTTGGACCCGTTATGATTAAGGTTTTATATCGTTTCCCGATGGTGAAGTCCAGCGGTACCATGGAGGAGCCGATTAAAGGGTGAACCGCGGATTTGAGATGGATGAATCCCTCCTGGTTCAGATCCACATTGCGCCCTCCGATGGAAATCGCGTATTTGCCCCTGGCTATGATGTAGTCGTAGATTCCGACGGTATCGGCGTTGGTTCTCAGTTCGTATTGATACTGCTCGACGAGTGCCGTCAAATCGCTCAGCACTTTGGTTTCTTCCCGGACCTCATCGGCTTGCAGGTGGTTCAGTTCCATCTGAAGCCCCTGCATATCGGCTGGTTCGATGAATACCGTCTGCCCGCTGGCCGATTCATCCAGAATCGAGCCACTCACGGCTTTTCGGTGTTCCTTCTTGATGGGCAGCACGTAACGTCCTCCGCGTTTGCTGACGACATGCTCTTGCATGATCCCTTTGTAACGGCTCATCAGGCTGTCGAGCTTACGCTTGATCCGTTCCTCGGTTACGATGATTTTCTTGCGGATTTTCGCCAGGTCTTTGCTGGCGCCATCCACAACGCGGCCGGCATGAATGCTGCGTTCGATTTCGGACAGGAGCGGGCGCAGTTCATGCATGGAAGAGGCGTAGGAACTGATCGTCGGAGCAATGCTGCTCTTGGCGGCCATATATTGAATGAGCTGACGGCAGCTTCTGAGATACTGGACCAAATGGCCGAAATCGCGCTCGGACAGGACATATCCGGTGCCGAGCAAATCCAGGATCAACTCAACGCCCTCCAGTGAGGGAATAGGCACGCTAGCCCCGCTTTGCAGCAGGGTTTTGGCTTCCTCCGTTTCATTGAGCTTATTACGGATGGCCTTCATCTGGGTGAGGGGGGCCATCTTCTGAATGTGCGAAATGCCCAGATAGGATACGGCAAAGCGTTCGAGTTCGGTGCGTATTTTCTCATACTCCAATTTGTTTAATGCCAATGGCTTCATGGGTTACATTCTCCTTTAGACTAAAATGGTGGGAGGTAATACAACGCAAAAAAGGCGGAAAGCGAACTACTCAGGTTCGCTTTCCGCCCAAAGACCGTTATTCCGATGGATATGGCGTGGGACATCTCCAAATAACCCCGCTGAGTAAAGAGGGGAGACCCAAAAAATCCGTGCTGAACTCAGCACGGATGACCATATCATATCGAAATAAACCCTAAAGGGGCTTCAATTGATATCCGCAGTTCTTAACTAATTCAACGGACGAAATGAGAATCCATCAAAAAATAAACATATCCCCAAAAAGGAAATGCCCAGAATTTTACATTTCGATCCATATGAAATTGGGTTAGTTAAGAACGACCACCGACATCAAAATCTCTCCTTTAGATAAGAGTATGGATTAACTATATCCATAAACACGGTCGGAAGTCAAGGCTTAAATGAGGAGGCGTTTCCCGTAAAAAACTGTGATAAGATGGAAGGGTGACGCTGCTGCTAATCCTTAAGCCGTGCAGCAGCCAGTGATCGCTTAAGACAGGAGAGGAGCTGTATCCATGGGGAAATTGCTGACACGAGGTGAGGTTCCAATCGAGGCTACCTGGAATCTGGATGATTTGTTTGTCTCGCAAGAAGAATTTGAAGCGGGTCTCAAAGCGCTTGAATCGCAAGCTGCTCAATTGACGCGGTTTAAGGGCAGGCTAGGCGATGGTGCATCTGTACTTCTCGAATGCCTAAATGAACAGGAAGCGTTGATGGAGAGCATCGGCCGAGTCGGGGCATATGCCAGACTGCGTCAGTCGGAAGACGGAACCAACCCGTCCAACCTGGCGAATTCGGCCAAAACGGGCGATGTGTTGTCCCGCATCCAGTCCTCCTTAACTTTTATTGAATCGGAGCTGCTGGACCTCCAGGACGGAACCATCGAGCATTACATAACGAAGGAAGAAGGGCTGGCGCCTTATGCCCGAAGCTTGACGCTGCTGCTGGAGTCCAAGCCTCACCGCTTGAGTCCTGAGACGGAGAGCGTGCTTGCATCGCTGGGCGAGGTGCTCGGTTCTCCTTACCGCATCTATTTGCGCAGCAAGCTGTCGGATATGACCTTTGATGACATTCAAGTGAATGATGAAACCAAGCCGGTCTCGTTCCGTCTGTACGAGAATTCCTACGAAATGTCCGAGGATACGGAGCTTCGGCGCGAAGCCTATGCGTCTTTTACGAAGTCGCTGCAGGGGGCGCGTCACACTTTTGCCGAGGCGTACGCCACGGAAGTGAAGAAGCAGGTGGTGCTGTCCCGGCTTCGCGGGTATGACTCCGTTACGGATATGCTGCTCAAGCCCCAGCAAGTGACAATGGATATGTACACTCATATCCACGATACGATTCTGAAAGAGCTTGCTCCGCATATGCGCAGGCTGATGAAGCTGAAGAAACGCGAGCTTGGTCTGGATCAGATGCTGTTCTGCGATTTGAAAGCGCCGATGGATCCGGATTTCAATCCAAGCGTAACCTATGAAGAAGCTTGTGCCACCATCTCCAGCGCCTTGTCGATTCTTGGTCCCGAATACGGCGAGATCGTTGAATCCGCGTTCTCCAAGCGCTGGGTGGACTATGCCGATAATATCGGCAAATCTACAGGAGCGTTCTGTTCATCGGTTTACGGAGTGCATTCCTATATCCTGATGGCATGGGCGGACAATATGCGCAATGCCTTCACGTTAGCACACGAGGTAGGGCATGCGGGCCATTTGATGCTCGCTGCACGCTATCAGCGCATCACCAATGCCCGTCCGTCCATGTATTTTATCGAAGCGCCGTCAACGATGAACGAGCTTCTCTTGGCGGATCACTTGCTGAGTCAATCCGAGGATAAGCGGATGCGGCGCTGGATCATTCTCCAACTGCTGAGCACCTATTACCACAATTACGTGACGCACCTTCTGGAAGCGGAAATGCAGAGAAGGGTATACCGCCATGCGATGGCCGATGAACCGATTACGGCAGACAAGCTGTCCGAGCTTAAGGGCGCAGTGCTTTCCGATTTTTGGGGAGACGCCGTGGAACTGGACGAAGGCGCGAAGCTTACCTGGATGCGGCAACCGCATTACTATATGGGACTATACCCTTACACCTATGCGGCAGGCTTGACCGCTTCAACAGCTGCGGCGCAGCTGATCCGCGAGGAGGGCCAACCGGCCGTGGACCGATGGCTTCAAGTGCTCAAGGCCGGCGGCAGCAAGAGCCCGCTGGAATTGATGGCCATGGCGGGCGTCGATATGTCCACGTCGGAGCCGATTTCCAAAGCGGTGGCTTATGTAGGCAAACTGGTAGACGAACTGGAATCCCTCTACCAATAGAACGAAACCGATCACTCGGTGCGAAAACGAGAAAAAAGGTGGTCCACAGCATAAGAAGCCATGGATCACCTTTTTTTGACGCAGATCAATTGAGAACGAAAAGTGACCGAATGTTACGGGTTCGTGTGAACATCCTGCAGCGTATGGGTCGGAATCGTAAAATAGAAGGAAGAACCGACATTTTCACGGCTCTCGACGCCAATGACGCCGCCCATCAGCTCAACCAGCTTTTTACTGATCGCAAGCCCTAATCCGGTACCGCCATATTTACGGTTCAAAGATGGATGGAGCTGCGAGAAGGAAGTGAACAGCTGATGCTGGAGCTCGGGCGCTATGCCGATTCCCGTATCCTTTACTTGAAAAGCAAGCGTGAACTCTTGGGTGCCCGTCCTGCGAAGTCCTTCCACGTTCAACGTTATGCTGCCTTCATGCGTGAACTTGATGGCATTGCTGATGAGATTCACAAGCACCTGCCGCAGCCGCAGGGCATCGCCGATAATCACGTCGGGGACATTGGCGCTGTTGATGTTGAACGATAAGGACAACCCTTTTTCCTTGGCTTTCGCCGAGAATAAATCAACGACGACTTCGAGCAAGGAGCGCAAATCAATCGGTTCATGATTAAGGGTCATATTGCCGGTCTCGATTTTACTGAAATCGAGGATCTCGTTCAGGATGTGCAGCAGCGAGCCGCTGCTCTCCATGAGAATATGGATGTAATTCTGTTGGTCTTCGTCTAGCTCTGTCGTGCTTAACAGCTCTATCATCCCGATAATGCCGTTCATCGGCGTCCGGAGCTCGTGGCTCATCATGGTGAGAAACTCCGTCTTTGCTTGATCCGCCCGTTCGGCGTTCTCCTTGGCGCGGATGATCTCTTTCTCGTCCGTAATATCGCGGAATACCATGACGGCGCCTTTGCGCTCTCCTTGATCCCAAATCGGATTAACCTGATAATCGGCTAAAAAGCTGGTACCGTCTCCTCGCCAGAGTACGATTTCGGCTCTGGACAGCGGTACGCCTTGTTTGACTGCCTGAACGAGAGGAGAATCTTCCCCGCGATAGAAAGTACCGTCATGGCGAATTTCCTTGATGATCTGGTCGCACGGTCTTCCAATGGTCGTTGCAGGTTCGTAATCAAGCATGGCTGCCCCGGCCGGATTGATGAAAGCGACTTGCCCGTGAATGTCCAGACCGATGATGCCCTCCGATACCGTATTCAGCAACAAGGTGAGCTCCCGGCTGAGCTTCTTGATCTCTTCCATCGTCCGAATGCGTTCGGTGATGTCCCGGGTAATGCCATAAACGCCGACGACTTCGTCATCCACGAAAATCGGAATGTTGATGGTATTGATTTCGATGGGGCGTCCATCCTTATGAATGATGGTCAGATCATAGCTTTGGGGTATGCCTTCCTTCGCTTGATTAAAATGAAACAGCGTGCGAGCAATGTCTTTTTCCGCTACAATCGGCCCGAAATACATTCCGATGAGCTCGTCTAACGTATATCCCGTCAGCTCCTGCAGATTCTGGTTGGCCGTTATATAATCACCGTCCAAATTCATGGAGTATACGGCGGATGGATTGTACTCGAACAGAGAGCGGTAGCGCTGCTCGCTTTCCTTCAGCTTAAATTCCATTAATTTTCGTTCGGAAATGTCGCGGGCAATCGAAATAATTTCATTCTTCTGATCACCCTGCGTGCTGATATATTTGCAATTGACCTCAAACCAGATGTGCCTGCCATCCTTATGTATATAGCGGAAGGTGATCGGTGTGAGCATTTTGCCTTCCAGGCAATTCTCTAAATAGTCCTGTAGCGGCGCAATATCCTCAGCGTATACGTAGTCAAAAGTACTGGTGCCGACCATCTCTTCGGGGCGATACCCGAGCAGGGCGTAGCAGGAAGGGGAGCAGTAAAGAAACGTAAAGCAGTCAATGGTGCTTCGCGATATGAAATCGAGCGAATTTTCGGTGATGAGCTTGTACTTATTCTCATTCTCCAGCGACTGCTGCTCGATCATCACCTGTTCGGTAATATCCTGTGCCATGCCGACCATCTCCATAGGTCTTCCTTCGTTCGTAACGGTGACCTCCCACTGGGCTCTGATGGTTCGGATTTGTCCGTCTTTAAGCTGGATCCGGTATATGATTTCGTCTGCTTTACCCTGTACGGCCGTGCGCACAACCTGTTCCAGCCGTTCGCGATCCTCCGGAATGACCAGGGACATCAGCGCGTCATGATTCGGCTCGATGGCATTGATCTGATACCCGTAAATTCGCCTCATTTCATCGCTGTAGGTAAGCGTATGCGTGATCAAGTCCCAGCGCCAGGAACCGATCTTGGCAATCCGCTGCGCATGGGCCAGCGTATCCTCATCCGTTTTACGTTTGGTTATGTTTCGTCCTATGGCCAGTACCTTGTCAATTTCACCTTGAGCACCCCGAATGAGCTGAAACGACGTTTCAAACCATAAATAATGTCCTTCCTTATGGCGAATGCGTCGAACAAAACTATCTTTCTCCGAAAATAGTTTGCCTGGTTCCTTCATTTGCTCGGAATCGACTTGATGGTAGTATTTACCGCGGTGTTGGCCCAACATTTCCTCTTGGGTGTATCCCAGTATGTCAGTGGCAGAAGGTGAGATGTATTCGATGATGCCGTCGGCGCTGCTGATGGATATGAGGTCTTGTCCGCTTTTTGAAATCAGTGCCAGCAGCTCGTCATTCTTGATGATCGGCGGCAAAGCAGTCCCCTCCTGCACGGTCCCGGGTTCCAGGCAGCACATGATCCACGGTGTCCTGTCTTGTGAGGGGGGCTCCAGCAGGGAGATACTCACGGCGACATGCACTTGGCGCCCGTCCTGGCGAATAAAATAAGATTCTCTTGAGAGAGTGGACGTTGGGCCATATATCAATGATTGCAATATTTGTTGAAAAGATAGGTTGGATAGAACTTGGATTTCGGAAGGTTTGAGCTGTAGCAGGTCAGAACGCTTGGATTCCGTTATTTCGCAGAATCGGTCGTTCACCATCGCAACAGGCTCGTCAACCGCAGAAATCAGGATCGCCCCAAAAGGCAATTTGTCAAACATCTGTTCCCAGACCCAATTCTCCGCTGTTTGCATCATGTTAATAATTGCCTCCCTAAGCTAAGCTATACCATTTGATCATAGAGGATAGGATCGCTCTATCGCAATAGAAAATACCAAAGTTAAATACTGACTGAAAATCCGGGCGCGCGAAAGCCAACCGATAAGGGGAGCATTCTTATGGCTGGCCAAGTTCAAACTAACAGATGCTTCATTTTTGATTGCATGTTTGCCAAGGTTGTTTAATAGCATATTTATTTGTGCAGAAGTACGCGATCGTCGAGGTTTTTATCAAAATAATGCCCGGCATAGGAGCAAGCGGGGATGATTTTCAAGTTTTCTTCCCTGGCGTATCCGATCACTTTTCGTACGAGCTCATCGGCAATGCCTTGACCCCGTAGCCCTGGAGAAATATAGGTATGATCGATGCTGATCACTCCGTTTCCTTGTGGGGAGTAGGAAATTTCGGCTACTTTTTTGCCGTTGTCCTCAATGTAAAAGCTGCTTGGCCCCGTTTGTATATTTCGTTTGTCCATTGATGTCTAACCTCCTTCATCTGGTTGTACTATACCCGTATCGGCGGTGCATTAAACGGATTGCGGATAGGCGAACACCCTTGAGAGGGCAATTGCATACAATGCGGGTAGAAGAGAATGAAGGAGGAGCAACATGAACCAATATTCAACTCAACCGCAAATGCTGTTTCAATGCGATCACCAGTTGGTACATTCCATGAAGAAACATAGAGAAAGCGCCCATTCGGCCATGAAAAACGTGGTGAATCGCAAGGTAAGGGTGCATACGATGGATGATGAAGCCGTTGAAGGTATCGTCATAAATGTCGATGCAAAGAATGTGTACATTCTTGTAGAACAAGGCAACAGAGGTTTCTACCCGGGATACCCTCCATTTGTGCCGTACGGCCCCAATCCTAATGTCGTATTGCCTTTAGCATTGTTCAATCTATTGGCAGTCAGCTTGTTGTGGTAGCCAACGAAGAACCTGCGGTCCGCAGGTTCTTTTTTTATGAAAAATTTCAAAAAATATTATTTACATACATGCTGTATGTATGTTAAATTGGGATCATTCCATATACAAGGAGATGTTTTCCATATGAAACTTCAAGGATTTTATCCCGTCATCATGACAGAACAGATTGCCGAAAGCGCAGACTTTTACACACGGTTGTTTGGTTTTGAGGTTGTTTTTGAAGCGGATTGGTATGTAAGCTTGAAGAAGGGAATCGAGGGACCCGTCGCTTACGAGCTGGCGATCCTGTCCAAAGATCACCCGACGGTTCCCTCTGCTTATCAGCAGCGTGTACAGGGGCTGATACTCAATTTTGAGGTGGAGGATGTGGATGCCGAGTACGAAAGGCTGGTCATCCATGAAAAGCTGCCGCTTCATCTGGACATTCGTGATGAGGAGTTCGGCCAGCGGCATTTTATTATCAGTGACCCGAATGGGGTGCTGATCGATATGATTAAGATCATTCCACCTTCCCAAGCCTTTATGGAGCAGTATAATGAAGAGGTGTGGTCCACGAAGGATGACGGCACCGGCGAATGAGTACAGCCTTTCGCGCAGAAGGATTACTTCGGTAAGAGAGCTTGCGGATTTTCTGTCAGATTGAGGTAAGCCGCATGTACCGGAGCTTCCTCGGGGGCATTTATTAAAAGCCGCAAGCCGCTGACTTTTACATCCGGAATCATCTGATAATACCGTCCATGGATCCGTCAGCATTCGCTAAGCTCCATGGCGAAGGGTGTAAGACCAGGAAATGCTGGGGCTTCCGTCGTCCTTGAGAACAGCATCCGAATGATGCATAGGAGAGAATAACGCAATCATGAGAAGAACCAAAAGCGAAGCGAACGAAACCATACAGCTGCTGCTAAAGGTGGCCAGGGCACAGTTTGCGGAAAAAGGCTATGCCCATGCGGCTTTAGAAGAGATTGCCGACGAAGCTCATGTTACCCGCGGCGCGCTGTATCATCATTTTAAGAATAAACAAGGGCTGTTTCTCGCCGTACTCGAATTAGTGCAGACGGAAATTGGGCAGCGCGTGGAGGCGGAAGCCGACCGTTACGTGGATCCTTGGGATCAGCTGCTGTTTGGATGTCGGGCCTTTATTGCGACCGTGGTCGAACCGCGGAATAAGCGCATTATGCTTATTGACGGCCCGAGTGTTGCAGGCTGGGAGTCATGGCGCGAGATGGACGAGCAGAATTCGATGAGCCACCTGAGGGAACAGTTGGCCTTGATGCAGCATCAGGGAATGATGAAGGCCGCTCCGGTTGATGCCTTGACGCATGCCCTGTCCGGAGCCTTAAACGAATGCTCGTTGTTGGTGGCACAAATGCCGGAAACGGATAAGGGCATCGAGGAAACCATGCATGTGATTGCCGGCATGCTGCAGGGATTCAGGCTTTAAAGGTTTAAAGCACATGATAAGGTTCACCCCTAATATGGGCCATATATCCAGCAAATCTTACAATTTGCATGAATGTTGTAAGCTGGAGAGGTACATCCAAAAATCCATGAAATGGAAAGGGGTTAATATGAATCCATTGAAACCGCTGCAAGCATTTTTGGAAGCACAGCAGGACAAACCGATCGAAGCCATCGGAAGCTATATTTCCGAACATATTGAACAGAACTGGGAAAAGGTGCTTACCGATAACCGGGAAAAACTGCAAAGGGCATACAACGAGGGTGGGGATATGGCGTACGGGACGTATTTAAACCTGTTATTCTTGCCGGTACACAGGCAGCTCAAGGAAATGGGAATACGTCCCGCACCGAAATTCCCGGGCGACTTCGACATTTCAAGGGAATGGGGAAGCGAGGAAGGAACCGACCAGCAGCGCTGGATGTGGAGCACCGTTTTGTCGCCGGAGGAAGAGCCGCTAGGTACCATCGTCACGATCGTATACCACGACCATACCCAGTTTCGGGTCCCAAGGCAGCCGCGTATTCTAGCCTTGCATGAGACAGGCAAGGAAGACGTCGTTGCGGTCCTTTCACTGAAGTCGGCGGACTTTAGCGAGGCGCTCGAATTTACGGCAGAATATGAACAATATCTGCGGAGTTTGCAGGAGTAGGGGGGCCCGGGAACCACGGGTTCATCTACCTGATTTCAGATTGGGCCTCCATGCCTGAATTGATGACGTTAAATTGAAAATAAAACGCCTTGAGCCGGATGACGTTATCCTGGCTCGAGGCGTCTTTATCGTTAGGAATTAAGATCGTTGATCAATCGTCAGGTCTAACCAGTCTAATTCTTCCTTAGTCAGGCGGATGTTCGAACCCTCGTCGCAGGATTTCAATTCCTCGGCCGATTGTGCGCCGATTAGCGCGCAAGTAGGGAAGGGCTGGTTCAGTACGTAAGCGAGCGCGATCTGTATGGCAGTCACATTCTTCGAAGCAGCAAGCTGTTTGGCGCGCTCTAACCGCTCCCAGTTCGCATCGCTGTAAAATACCCGTACAAGATCCGCGTTGTCCCGAATCTCCGGAGTGAATCGCCCAGTGAAGAATCCTCGCGCTTGGGAAGACCAGGAGAGCAGCGGAAACTGTTCAGCTTCATGCCAGGCCATCGTCTCCGCATCGGCTGAGACGCAGCCTTTCCAGAAGGGTTCGTTCGGCTTGGCCAGGCTGAGGTTCGGGCTGCTGAAGGAAAAGCCGACCAAGCCGTTTGCGTCAGCATAGGCATTGGCATCCCGAATGCGTTCCCAGGTCCAATTGGATACCCCGATGGCGCCTACACTGCCGTCCGCAATATATTCGTTCAGAGCCTCGATGACTTCCCCCGCCGGAACCTCAGGGTCGTCACGGTGCAATGCGTACAGATCGATGAAATCCGTCTGTAGTCTTTCGAAGCTTGTCGTGATGTCGTTTTTGATGTCTTTTTTGCTGACGCGAGGGCCGTTTTGGTCATGGTGGGCACCCTTTGTCAGAATGACGAGCTGATCCCGGTTCCCCCTTTCCTGCATGTATCTGCCGATGACTTCTTCGCTCTGACCGCCGCAGTATATATGTGCGGTATCAACGGAATTGCCGCCGATCGCAAGGTAAGCATCCATATTGGTGGCAGCTTTCTCGTACGAATCATGATAGAAATAGTCCGTTCCTTTCATGAGCGCAGAGACGGGTTTGTTTAATCCCTTGATTGATATATATTTCATGTTCATCTCCTCCTTGAGTGAATTTACAGCACGATTCTCGTACGTTCGTGGGCAGATTGCAGGCAGGCATCGATGACTCTCATGTTGCGAACCGCATCCTCCGTCGAGTAGCGGAGAGGCTTGTCGTACAAAACGGCTTCCGCTATCCGGTCACCTTGTTCGCTGTATGCGTTTGCATGAGGAACCTCGATTTCTTTGCGTCCATCGCCGGTCGTTAAGAAGAAGTTTGCTCCGTTCTCAGGCAGGCTGTAGGCGTATGGGACTTCAATCAGGCCATCCGTGCCAACAATTTCAAGGGGATTCCGATAAGCCGCCCACATGCCGCAATCAAAGGTCAGGGCAACGTTGCCTTCAAATTCGATCAAGCCGGAGGCCATCATGTCGACATGATCATGCTCAGGCGAGAAGAAGGCTTGAACGGTAACCGCTTCCGGTTCTTTATCCAGCAGGATGCGCGCGGCATTGATCGGATAACAGCCGACATCATAAATCGAACCGCCGCCCCAATCTTTGCGAAACCGGACATTTCCATGATTGGCCGAGCTGTTAAAAGTAAACGCGCTGCGAATGCCCCGAATTTCCCCAATGGCACCGGAGTCGATCATTTCCTTCAGCACGTCGTATCGCGGATGATAACGGTACATAAAGGCTTCGGCTAGAATCACGCCCGCGGCCGCGGCCGCGTCAGCCATTTCGGCCGCTTCTGCTTCCGTCAGCGCCAGCGGTTTTTCGCACAGTATATGTTTGCCGGCTTCCGCTGCACGGATGCTCCATTCTTTATGTAGATGGTTAGGTAGCGGGATATAGACAGCATCTATGGAAGAATCCTCAAGCAAGGACTCATAACTGCCGTATGCAGTCGGAATCTTCAGTTCCTCGGCGGTTTGCTCTGCTTTTGCCTGGTCGCGGCTGGCGATGGCAACGACTTCATTGAAACGGGATTGCTGCAGACCGGGTATGACCGAACGTTTGGCAATGCTGGCGCATCCAAGTATCCCCCAACGAAGTTTTTGAGTCATGTTCATCAGCTCCTATACAACTTATTAAGATTATATTGCGATTATAAAAGACAAGAAATAAAATTGATATAATATTATTTTGTAGTGTTATACAACAATATTGTCATTATAGGAGGATGGAGATGAAACGACAAAGCCATCTGCTGACCCTTCCGCAAATGCCGTTCTTCTGTCTGCCGGAATCGGTAGGGATCTACCGGGATGAGCCGGATCACACGGTGACGCGGGCAGCCGGTTCTTTAAACAATTTCAATATTCACTATGTTGCTTCCGGAAAAGGGCATGTTGAAATCGACAATGTCGTTCATACGCTCGGCCCAGGGGAAGCCGTGCTGTATTTTCCCATGCAAGCTCAGCATTATTACAGCAGCGAGGACGACCCTTGGGATGTCCGCTGGTTCCATTTTTATGGCAGCGGCCTGCAGAATTATTTCATCGAGCGCGGATTTCATAAAAGCCAGCTTTGGAGCATTCGGCAGCCGGCGGCCTTTGAGGAAGCTCATGAAGCGCTCTTGAATGAGGCGGAAACCCATCGCATGCTGAAGCCTGCGCAATTGTCCACCTTGACGTATTCCTTGTTAGCCGTATTCGTCGAACAGGCGTCCTCCTTATCGGATAATAAATCCAACAATTCGGCGAACCGAATTCACGAGCTGCTGCCCATCATGCAGCAGGAAGCTGCACAGCCGTTTATTTTGGAAGAGTGGGCGGCTAGGTTAGGCGTATCCACGTACTATTTTTGTAAATTATTCCGCAACGTCATGGAGATGACGCCGATGGATTTTGTGACGCGCTGCCGTCTTCAGATGGCTAAGCAATGGCTGCTCGATCATAAAGATAAAACGATCGGACAAATTGCAGTGGAAGCGGGTTACCCGAGCGTCAGTTACTTTAACAAGCGATTTATGGAGCACGAAGGCATGACGCCATCTTCCTATCGTCGCTTGTATGGGGTATAGTTATATGGATTACGTCGTCAGGTCAGGTAAGAACTCGACTTAGGTCCAGGTCCTAATCACACCTATAGTCGGTTATGGAAACGGCTTGCCTCAACTACAATGAAATTAACGAAGGATTTGACGAAATCCGGATTCTATGAATAGTTCATCAATGTATGTGGGGGAAAGCCAAATGTCCGATAACAAAAATATATATGTTCTACTGACTGATACGGGAACGATGTTTACGAAATTGATCAAACGAATCACTGCTGCGCCGTATAATCATGCCTCGCTGGCGCTCGACGAGAACTTGAATGAAGTGTTCAGCTTCGGACGAAAGTGCGCCAACAATCCTTGGGTCGGAGGATTCGTGGAGGAGGATGTGTATGAAGGAACTTTTCGCCACTTCCCCGGCACGCGCTGCGCTCTGCTTCGTCTCGAAGTCACCCCTCAGCAATATGAGGCGGCAAGACGCGTGATCCGGCATTACCAGGATGAAGAGGAAGCCTATGGCTATAATCTCATCGGCATGTTCGGCGTGCTGATGAGACTCGATATTACGAGGGAACGATCCTATTTCTGTTCGCAATTCGTCGCCGAAGCGATGAAGCAAAGCAAAATCCATTTATGGGATCGGCCTTCCTCGGCAGTAACGCCGAATGATTTCTTTCAGCATCCGGCGTTTGAGGTTATCTATGAAGGGATGTTATATGATTATCCGCTGCTCGATCAATCCAGATTGGCCGGATGCCAATACCCTCTCCAAACGGTTGCTCGATGAATTATAAAATGCGAATCTTTATGTTAAACATCGCCCCCTTCTACCCATGGTGGAAGGGGGTTCTTATATCATCGCATTGCCGAAATGCCTCTATATGCTAGGATGGACTCGGTAAAACGTTACCTTAATTGTGCATTAGCGCGCGCGATGACGGACTCGATTTTTTGTTCGTAAGTATGGATGCTTTTCTTTTTGGCCAGGATCTGCCCTGAGAGCGTCAGCAGCCTGGACAGGGCATCGCTGGTTCTGGCGGATTCATTGGCCTTTACGGCGGCTTTGAAATTTTTCCACTCGGTTGTCATTAGTTTATTTGGCGTAGTAATAGCGCTTTTATCGCCTTTGATCTTGCTTTTGTACGGATCGATTTCGGACAGGATGGAACGGACTTTAGCCGCTTTGGAAGTTCTCTCTTTTTTGGCCGCCGTAAGCGCAGCCTGCTTGTTTCGTATATCCTCACGTCCCAAGGCAACCAGGAGCTTCATGCCGCCGGCCTGCGACTGCAGCATTTTGGATAGCGATTTGTCCTTCAGTTTTTTGGCTGCGGCGATTTGTTTATTGAGCGCGGAATAGGTATCAAACAGCGGCTGGTATTTGGATTTGGCTGTTTCGAGCTGATCCTCCAGCCTGCGGATTTTGTCCTTGTCGATTTCGCTGATTCGTTTGCGAGTTTCCGAAGCTTTGGCTTCATTGGCATAACGAAGGGAAGAAATTCGATCGTCCCAATCCATGACCTGTTTCCGTTCCGATTTAAAATCATCGTACTGCTTCTTCAGTTTCAAACGAACGGTTCCGCCGGCCCGGTCTGCCGTGGCATTCAATTGAGCTTGAACCGAATCGGTGAACTCAATGGCTGCAGCATTCGCGAAAGGAATGGGGGTAAGGGTGAGCAGCAGTACCATCGCAAGGATAGAAAACCATAATCTTTTCAACATCATAATCGCTCCTTCTCTTATTATCATTCCAGCCCAGAAGATCAAGCTGGGGAACCTCCGCCAACGACAAAAAACACCCGTTAGAAAGGCGTAATAAACGCCAGACTTACGGGTGCTTCCTTCGTAAGAGTTATTGATTTCTTTTTTGTAAATATACGGGAAAATCCTGGTTTTGTCAAACGTTTATTCCCCTTTCGTGAGCGAAAACCCACCAAGAAGGCTCTTCCACGCATCCGAATTCCCTTCCCAGGTCGCCCCCTTCGGGATTTGTATGATAAGCACGCGATCCGAGAACGAGGGAAGATTTACGATTTGTTCACGGTTGCCAAGCAGGACAAATAACAGGGTTACGTTCGGGTTGGCGTATGTTTCGCGAATAACCTGGTCTATCGTTTCGGCATCCTTTATATGCGGGATGATGCGTACGAGAAGCGTCTTCCGATCCGAATTCAAGCAGCGGTTAAAACGCTCGATTCTTCGATCCAGCCGTTCGCGGAAAGCAGGGTAGTCATATAGCGGCTGCTCCTTCGGGTCGTTCCGGAAGTCGTGGAAGGATAAACAAGAGGATCGTTTGTCGCGTACATAATAACAGTTGACGGATTTACCGTAGATATCCAGGTTTTCCCGGAGCATGAATTCGCTGAATCGATGATGGATGACTTTGCAAAATTCTCGGGTTGAAGCGAAGTTGAACCAGTCCCATGGACCTGCCATGCGACGCAGGTTGTTTCTTCTAAGCTGAGCGGCAACCTGACAGTTGTGCCCCAGGCTGAAAACGGCATCGAACTCTATTTGGGTTGTCATGCTACCAGACCTCCTCCAATCTATCATTTGATATCATATGCAGCTTGATAGAGTTGGTATGGAGTAGTGACCAAGGGAAGGCTTGGGGACCGCCAAATCAGCATTGATGTAAGCCGAGGAGCGGAACACCGCACCCAAAAAACGAAGCGAAAGATGGATGCGCCTCTTTTTTTCATATATTCATATTTTTCCGCGAAAGATGTCATTTGCATCAAAGAGTCCCCGGGTTCAAACCATCATATAAAGGGTTATCACCTGCAAGCTTCAATGAAGCTCCGTTTATCAGCGGTTTACGGTCATTTCCTGTGCCTTGCATTCGTTGACAGAACCCGGGTCTGGTGATATCCTCCAATCAAAGACGGGGTTTATCCGGGATCAAATGAATCCATCCGTATTGTCCCCTTGGCGAGGGAGTGAGCTCTCCCAAGCGACGGTTACGGCAGCCATTTCTAAATACCGTACGTAAGCCTGAAGCTCTTCGCATGAAGAGTTTTTTCTTTTTATATTACAACGAAAAGAATGTGATGACAGATGTTGGTTCGATTACGAACCCGAATGAACGGTTTGCTCAGCAATCATTTATCCGGAGAGTCGATGGACTACCGGCAGATCTTCGCTTTATTTTTCCCGATTTTGATCGACCAGGCGTTTATTATTGGTTTGAACCTGGTCAACACGGCCATGATCAGCTCGTCGGGCGTTTCGGCGGTCAGCGCCGTGAACATGGTGGACTCCTTGAACATCTTCTTGATTAATGTGTTTGTGGCAGTGGCAACCGGGGGCACCGTCGTTGTTGCGCAGTACAAGGGAAGCGGCAACGCGATGATGGTATCCCGGGCATCCGCCGCCACGGTAACTTCGGTGGCGATGATCGCTTTAGCGATCGCGCTGCTGATCATCGGGCTTCACCAGCCGGTGCTGAATCTGCTGTTCGGCTCAGCGTCGCCCGAAGTGCTGGAGAGTGCGCGGATTTATCTGATCGGAAGCAGCACTTCCTTTATCGGGATTGCGATTGTGCAGGCGGTCTGCGGCGCGCTGAGGGGTATCGGCAAGACCCGCGCATCACTGGCGTTGTCGCTGATCATGAACCTGCTCTACGTTCTGCTGAACATCATGTTCATCACGCTGCTGAATATGGGCGTTATGGGCATGACGCTGGCCATCAACATCGCCCGTTTTGCCGGAGCCGCCTGCGCGCTTTATTATCTGTTTAAAGTAGACGCAACGCTGCATATCCGCCTGCGGGACCTGTTTCATTTTCCGATATCGATGCTGCGCAAAATTATGTTTATCGGGCTTCCGTTCGCAGCCGAGCAGATGTTCTTTAACGGAGGAAAGCTGTTAACCCAAGTGTTTATCGTTAGCCTGGGCACGTACGCCATTGCAACGAACGCAATCGGATCTTCGCTTGCGGCCGTCTTTCAGATTCCAGCCAGCGCGTTGTCTTTAACGATTGTGACCGTCGTCGGTCAATGCATCGGCCGCGGTAATATAGCGGATGCCCGGAAGTTCATCAAATCTTTTTTGTGGCTTGGCGCTATCTCGCTGGCCTTGATGGGTTTGATTTTGATGCCGCTCTACCGCCCGCTGGTCGGGTTGTTCAACCCGCCTCCGGAAATCGTGAACGATCTGTTCGTGGTGCTGTTGATTAATACGCTTGTACAGGTTCCGCTATGGTCGATAAGCTTTATTCTGCCATCGGCGCTGCGTGCGGCAGGCGACTCGCGTTTTACGTCGATCACTTCGATGCTGACCATGTGGCTGTTCCGGGTGATTCTCGGTTATATTATGGGGATCGTTCTGGGCTGGAGCATTCTTGGCGTATGGCTGGCCATGAACTGCGAATGGGGCGTACGAGGAGCGATCTTCCTATGGCGCTTCCGCGGCAAGAAATGGTATGCGCATAAACTGATTTAGCCATTATCTATTTCAAATAAAGAAAAAAAGCCCCGCATTGGCAGGGCTTTTTTTATGTTGTTTTGAATAGCAATCCGGTTGTCCATCGATTCAAGGCAGTTTAAGTTGGATCGATTAGAACGGCTTATACACGGACGAGTATGTTTTCCAGCCGCCGTCGAGATTCTTAACCCGAAAGCCGTGCTCGTTCAAAATACGTGCCGCTAAATATCCGCGCAGCCCAACCTGGCAAGTCACATACAGCGTTTCGCTCTCCGGTAGTTCCTTCAGTCGGCTGCGCAGATCGTTAAGGGGGATGTTAATGGAACCTGCGATATAACCGGCTTCCCTTTCCTTAGGTTCGCGAACGTCGATTAAGGTTGCACCGTTTTCAACCAGTTCGTCGATTTCATGCCATTGGACCGTTTCAACCAAGCCATCCAAGATGTTGGCGGCAACATATCCGGCATAGTTAACCGGGTCTTTGGCGGAGGAATAAGGGGGCGCGTAGGAAAGCTCCAGCTCCGTCAAGTCCCATACATTGAGATTTCCCTTGATTGCTGTAGCAATGACATCGATTCGCTTGTCCACGCCATCTGCTCCAATCGCTTGCGCCCCATAGATTTGACCTGTTTCCGGATGGATTAACAGCTTCAAGGAGATGGGATACGCCCCGGGGTAATACCCGGCATGCGACGAAGGGTGAATATGGATGGCGTGAAAAGGTAGGTTCATCTGCTTTAGGCGCTTTTCGTCAACACCTGTCGCAGCAACCGTTAGATCAAATACCTTGGCAATCGACGAACCGAGCGTGCCTTTGTAACGATTGTTTTTACCATAGATATGATCCGCAACCAAGCGTCCCTGCCGATTGGCAGGACCGGCGAGCGGGATAAAGGCCTGGGTCTGAAGGACATAATCCTTTACCTCAATCGCATCGCCGATGGCATAAATGCTCGGGTCGGCGGTCTGCATGTATTCGTTAACTTGAATTCCGCCGCGATCATTGACGGGAAGTCCGGCAGCCGACGCCAGCATGCTCTCTGGCCGAACGCCTATCGAAAGCAACGTCATCTCGGTTGATATTCGTTTGCCGCTGGAAAGCTCGATTTGTTGGCCGCCGTCATGAAATGCTTCTACGCCATCCTCAAGAATCAGACGAACTCTTTTTTCTTTAAGGTGCGACTGAACGATCGCGGCCATTTCGTAATCCAGCGGAGCCATCACCTGGTTGGCCATTTCGACGACTGTAACCTGGACGCCGCGATCCGCCAGATTCTCGGCCATTTCCAGCCCGATAAACCCGCCCCCGACAATAACGGCTTCCTTCGGCTGGACTTCATCCACGTACCGCTTGATTCGGTCGGTGTCCGGGATATTCCGTAACGTGAATACGTTACGAGCTTCGGACAAGCCGGGAATATCCGGCACCACGGGCTTCGCGCCGGGCGACAGGATTAGATAATCATAGCTCTCGGTGTAGGTTTCGCCGGTAGCAAGGTTTTTAATCGTAACCATTTTTTTATCACGCAGAATGGACGTAACTTCGCTGAGATTGCGAATATCCAGCTCGTAGCGGCGGCTAAGGCCGGGTACGGTCTGCACCATAAGCTTATTGCGGTCGGTTATAGTTTCTCCTATATAGTAGGGCAGACCGCAGTTGGCAAACGAAATATATTCCCCGCGTTCCACTAAAACAATGGCAGAGCTCTCATCCAATCTCCGCAGCCTGGCAGCTGCCGAGGCACCACCTGCTACGCCGCCGACAATGACGATTTTTTTGCCCATCGAATATTCCTCCCTGAATTGGTGTAAATTATGAATGGATTATATATACCC
>NZ_JAVFHM010000195.1:0-587 GCF_041954005.1 Priestia sp. BR_2
GGTTTAATCAGCACGATTATCCTGTGTTTCTATGGGGTAGGAGGTTTATTGATAAATAAAGCAATACCGTTTACTTCTTACCTCTTTGCGATAGGTGGAGCTATTTCCACTATTGCTTTTATTTTGAAACTAAAAAAGAAAGAGAATACTTAAAAATGGAAGGAGCGATGATGTGAAAAGACGATGGATTTCTTGGTGGATAGCTAATATGATTTGGATCATCATTTTCGCTGTAGGAACAGTTGGTGTCTGGATAAGAGAAGTTGATTGAGCGGGTGTTACTCACACACCCCAGCTAAAATTGTTGGCATTTATTGTTTTATTGATTGCATTTATTTTCCCTTTGATTCTTCAAGTTATATGGCTAATTTTCAATTTTAAAGCTAACAAGCATGTACTGTAGAAAATAGAAATGATGTTATGGAATAGAGGGGGTGATATGTATGCAAAGCCAAAAGTGCTCTAAATGTGATTCAATTCTAACCAAAGCTCGTATTCAATCATCACCTGGAAGTTTAGGTGTAAATAATACGCCGAGCAGTGTATTAACTAATAATCATAATTATGGTGAGTTAATACAATATGTT
>NZ_JAVFHM010000196.1:0-500 GCF_041954005.1 Priestia sp. BR_2
GGTTTAACTTGTACAGATGTGTTGGATGCAGATTATGAAGCCTTAAAATACCAAATTGACAAACCATATTATGAGAATTTCTATGGGAATAATGCTGCCAATGAAGCTCTTTCGGATATGAGAGCAATAAAACTCTTTAAAGAATTAGATCCAGGAAGATATTCTGATTCTAGTATAGATGACTTTATTTTAAATGGTGACATTAGTGGCAATGCCCAATTGGAAGCTTTACATGAGGGTTTATTTAATTCGGATTTAGATTTATATCTAGGATACTTTAAGAAAAGATTAGATATTTATCGTAATCATAACAAAGAGAGTAATGATAACCTCATTGAAGAATGGATAGAAAGGTTAAGAAGAAAGTTTTATTTCGAATTCCCTTCAGAAGAATTTTTTAATAGAACCAATTTAGTTCCCTTTAAATTTGTAAATATATTTGACGAGCTCTTTGGTGATCAAAGGAAGCAGGCGATAAGCAAAAGGGACTTAACTAGAGG
>NZ_JAVFHM010000197.1:0-681 GCF_041954005.1 Priestia sp. BR_2
GGGTAGCAAAACAGCAACTCGCCGAAATGGAAGATATGCTGATGTAGGAGAGATAATGGTCTTAGAAGATAAAAAGTTTGTAGTGGAACGAGTTTATTCTCAATCACTAGGGGAATTGACAGATGAAAATGCTCGCCAGGAAGGCTATGCTACAGTAGCGGAATATAAACAATCTATTTTGTCTTATCATCCTGGGATGCCTTGGCTTCCGCAAATGAGGGTATGGGTGCATGAGTTCAGATTAGTTAACGATTGATAGGTAAAAGAAATGGATTTGTTGTACCGTATATTAGTATATATTCATGTTTCTAGCGTCATTTTATCGATTGGTCCTTTCTTTATTCTCTTGCCAATTGTTAAAAAACTACATAGTTCAAGAGAACAAGAAATGAATGCCTATTTGATCACATTTCAATCTGTTGTTAGACTCGCAAAACATACGGGCCATGTTCTTGTTATAACTGGGATACTCCTCGTTATATGTGGCCCATGGACGTGGACTACGCCTTGGATCATAATGACACTGATTTTCCTCTTTTGCTCCTTGTTCTTTCTGGCCCGGGCTTTCTCACCAACACTTCGAAAGTACAAGGAGGAAGGACAAAATAAAAAAGAGCTGGCAACTAAACTAGAGCGATCTATTTGGATTTACATCATTCTATTAATGACTATGCTTTGGTT
>NZ_JAVFHM010000198.1:0-1255 GCF_041954005.1 Priestia sp. BR_2
CACAAAATACTGACTACTTATCTCAGGAGCTATCTGAAGAATTAATAAAAGTAGTTAAAAACTATTTAGAAGTATATCCCTATGCAAAAGACGGGCTAGATATGCTTTTACTACATTGTCAGAGTAGTGAAGTAGTTATGAAATGTATCGATGCTTTATTTTCAAAAACGAAAGTGAAGAAAATGCGTTTAACTATTCACAGCGAATCTGCTGCTAAAATTCATCATCAATTAAATAAATGGCTACAGCAAAAAGAGGAATATACGAAGTCTGAATTGGATAGTAAATTCCCTAAAATTGAAATAAACGTAATTTCAGGCAGGAACCTTAACGAAATATCAAATCAAGTTGAAAAACAGATGGTAGATGCTGATTTAGTAGTGTTAGCCGACTACTTTGGTCAAGGAGAACAAGTAAAGTACAGATATGAACGTGTCACTCCTATAAATTCAGCAAGCTGGTTTGAAACCATATATAAAGAGCCACTCAATAACGATGAAGCTGTTAAACGTATAAGTTATGTTAGTGAGCATTTACCTAAAACATTACAATATTTTTATCAATTGCAATATATAGTTCAAACGAATTTAATGCCCGAAAAAAATGAGGTACAACTTTTAAAAAATATGATATCAATTACAAGTGAAAAACAAAGTGCATTAATTGACTTTATGCATCAACGCTTTAATTGGTCAGTAATTTTAGATAGATATTTAGACAAAACGCTTTTAACTAAAACGTCTAGTGAAGCAAATATTATTCAATATAAACCTAAAGTAGGAAAGAGCAGTCGTTTCAAACTTATTGTTTCATCATCTAAATATATTCGTAAACTTACTGAAGAAACAAATGATTTTGCATACTATGACCGGTTGCATCGTAAGCTCGTATCTATAATGAAGAACGAAAATATATCTCGAGACGCGATCATTGAAGCTGTTAATAAAGTTAAAGATATTTCAGGAGCTCTTGTCTTGAAGGTAATTGGTCGAGGGAAATATGCTCATGAAATGCTAGCAACTTATTTATCTACTGAAAGAAGACTTACTCACAGTGAACGTAACCTGCAGGTATGGTCGGTTTGTGATGACTTACCTTGGTTTGCTAGTAACAAAAGAAGACCAGATTTAGTCTTGACCACTATTGAAAGAGAAAACGAAGGTTTAAAGATCACATTTGAATTGCTAGAGCTTAAATTCATTAACCATAATATCTTTGATAAGGAACGTTTCGACGCTCTTAAGCAGGTTAAACC
>NZ_JAVFHM010000199.1:0-3213 GCF_041954005.1 Priestia sp. BR_2
CTGCTCAGCAACATCTTCATTTTCTACTTTAAAAGAAACCTCAACAATTGATTCTGTATTAACATTCATAGACTTTGACCAAATTTCAATATTTATCTTCGTTTCATTCCATTGACCTTCGTAAACTTTAGCATAAATTGGTCCATATATTCTCGATTTGTTAATTTGTACTGCTCCCCAATCTTTATTGGTCCAATTTATGAACTCTTGAGGAGCACGGTGAAGAAATACCTTTTGCAAATCTTCTATAGAGGGTATGTTCGAAGAAAAAGAATCAGGTATAGGTTCTTTTTCTTCAAGGGAAACACTTAATAATTTTTTTAAATAGCCCCATTCCAGCTCAACTTCAAACCTGCTACCATCTTGTATCAAACTATCTTTTCGTGCTTGAGCCAACATTGATTCAATAGCATCGTTATTAATTGCATATCTTTTTTTATATGTTAGTTCACATTTATCCTTCTCTTCTTTTTTACGATAACGCAGAATCCAACCATTATTGTACATATCTTTATTGTTGGTATCAATAAATTGAATATCTCTTCGTTTAAAGTTAGAAATCTTAAAATCCTTTATTAAACTTAAATCACTTTTAAGTTCATATTTTTCGTTTAATACTTTAGTGGTTTCAAGAAAAAATTTAACTTCATATTCTTTTATTGAACCATTACCTTTTGCCATCTGATGACCTCCATTATATATTCACCAAAAATATTATGGGACAAATCAATAGAAGTTATCCTTGATTTTTGTGAGTTTCTATTCGTGTTAATATTTCCACTCGCTATGCTGAACCTAATAATCATTAAAAATTCAGATGAATTACTAATTTCCAGCAGAAACATCTAAATCTAATAATAGGAGGTAGGTAAATTCCTAATAGCTCCTATATCGATTTTTTTTAAAAAATCCATTCTTTGTATCAAAATAATAAATGAGACATACAAATATCAGAATGAAAAAGTATTCCTAACTGAATCTGTGCAGGATTTTTTGGCAACCTATCCTAGGTAGTCAGTTTCTAAATTGTAAGTTTGTATTTTGAAAAATATAATATAAATCTTTAAATGAATATATAGTAAAAATATGGATAAATTATAATTTGTTGTAAAAAAATAATATTGGTAGGAGGAAATATTATGGATAAAGATATTGGGTTATACCCTTTTGAAGTGCAAAATGTAGAGCAAAATGTAAAAGAAATACCAAAAGGTGTTCAGATGATCCAAGCTCCCATGTATTGGGAGAAAGGAAATAATGGAAAAGGAATAAAGATTGCAATTTTAGATACTGGTTGTGATAAAAATCATCCAGATTTAAAAGATCGTATTATTGGAGGAAAGAACTTTACTAATGACGATAATGGAAATGCGGATATTTTTAATGATTATAATGGGCATGGAACTCACGTAGCTGGAACTATTGCAGCTTCTAAGAATGACGATGGTGTTATTGGAGTCGCTCCAGAAGCAGATTTACTTATCCTGAAAGTTTTAGGAAAAAACGGACGGGGATCATTTGAGTGGATTACAAATGCAATAAATTATGCAGTGGAGGAGAAGGTTCATATTATCTCAATGTCTTTGAGTTCTATATCTCCTGATGAAGCTACGCATGAGGCTATTAAAAGAGCCGTGGAGAAAAATATACTAGTTGTATGTGCGGCCGGAAATGATGGAGATAAAAATCCTTTTACTGAAGAATTTGGTTATCCAGGAGCTTACAACGAAGTAATTTCAGTAGGAGCAATCGATTTTTCGGGACAATTCCCAAAATTCACAAATACAAACAAGGAAGTAGATCTAGTAGCACCAGGAGTAGGTATCCTATCTTGTTATCCTTCGAACCTCGTAGAGGATTCAAAAATTCCATATAAAAAATTAAGTGGGACTTCAATGTCTACACCTCATGTAACAGGAGCATTGGCTTTGTTAATCAATCATTGTCAAAGTAAGAAAGAGTTTAATCGCTCTCTAACTGAACCCGAACTATATGCTCAACTTGTTAAACGTACTATCCCATCCGAATTTTATAAAAATACCTATGAAGGAAATGGTTTCCTTTACTTAACAGCAACAGAAAAACTAGAAGAGTATTTAAAATCACATCCAGTTAATTTAGAACAGTATCAATAAAAGGAGGAAAAATAATGACTTTACAGAATGATTCATCAATGTCAAATAAAGATAGGGATTTTAGAGGAATGGTTGAAATAAGTTTAGAGCACATGTTAAAGGATCTTAGAGAGAATCAAGAAAGAATTAGTCGTAATGCCCGAACATATTATGACGGAGAAAAAGATAAGCAAGATATAAAGCAATATTACGCAAGTATTGACTTTCAGAAGTTAAGTAATAAAGAATTATTCCAAGCACTCCATGATTTGAGTGAAAAAACACATCATAATCAGTTTAGTTATGACCAAAGTGGACATCACTTAGAAACGTGGGTTGATTTACATCCAAATGGTAAATTTAAAAGTCTTTACTCAGGAAAAAGTGCAGATCCTGAGGTAGTAATCCAAAGTGAATTTGCTACTCCTACAATTTCTAACGAAGTTCCTGATGAAAACGGAAAAATGCTAAATATTGAACATGTAGTTCCTCAATCATGGTTTTCTAAAAAACCACCAATGAAAGGGGATATGCACCATTTATTTTATTGTGAAATAAAATGCAATTCTTTTAGAGGTAATAAGACTTACTATGATTTCTCAGATTTCAATCCGGAAAATTCTAGAAAAAGTGTGGTAGTAGAAGAGTGTGGTAAGATTGAAACGAGTGAAAATGAATTCGAACCTGAATATGGAAAAGGTATGGTTGCAAGAGCTACTCTATACTTTCTTGTACGCTATCCAGGTAAAATATCCAATGCATCTAAAAATGAAATCGATATACCTTTGCTTTTGAAATGGCATAATGAATTCCCGCCTACTTCTGAATTTGAAAAGCATCGTAACCAAGCTATTTTTGATCTACAAGGTAATAGAAATCCTTTCATCGATTTTCCAGAGGTTGCATCTAAAGTCGATTTCAATCTTAATGTAGTTCATTAAACTTTAAAAATTTGTTTAGCTTTTAAAATAGCCAAAGAATTAACTGTTAAAAAGATGATGCTAGATCAGAGCTTTAGTCCACGTTTTTTTGGAAAGAGAAAGAAGAGATCAAAGTATAATAAAAAAGGTAAAGGTATAGGTATAGGGTTCCTCTACCT
>NZ_JAVFHM010000200.1:0-2456 GCF_041954005.1 Priestia sp. BR_2
TGTTGTTGACCGAACGTTTTTCAAAATTCCTTCCGTTGATTCCTAAGTTTAAAGCACCTGTTGTAAGGTTGTTAAAGGCCATTTTAAGTATCGTTTCGCCTGAACTTGTTACTTTTGTTGTTACTGGCATGCGCATCACTGCATTGTCTCGTGCTGTGTACACATTTCCGTTTTTATCAATATTTTCAAGCTTTATATTTTTCATTCCTTTAAACAGCTGCTTGCTTTTTAGTTTTTTTACATCAAACTGTGTTAAGTTCCCTTTCTTTTCAACGACTGCAGCTTTTAACATCAGCTGATCTTTTTGCACTTCATTCAGTTTATTAAACTGATTTGTCGAAACGGCTTGATTGTACATAAATCCAATAGGAAGAAAATGATCATTTTTATAAATTTTATATCCGTTTAACTCTTTTAGTAACGTAAAACCGTACGGCTGGAAGGCATCACCGCTTTTAACGATATAGTATTTGTTCATAAGCGCTGTTTCTACATACAGGCGCTGATCTAAATTACTGTAGCGGCTTGGTGAGTCCATTTGCGCAATATTATACGTTTCTTTAAAGAAGCTGTGAACATTATCTGGAATCAAACTTTGATAGCTGCTGAATCCGTGATAATTATAGTACAGCGGAATATTTTCTTTATTAATTTGATTCCACATCACGCGATAAAATGAATCATCGCTTTGCGTAATGTAGTTAATCACTTCTTGATCCGTTTCACTGTCATATCCGCTTCCTGAAAACGTTTGAAGCGTCGACTCTTTTTGAGCAAGCACGTCTCCTAGATCCTGCGTAAACATCATAAAGTTGTTGTAGCCGATACTGCCAATAGCAACGGCTGTTAAGCATACAAAAAAGACAGCTTTTTTCAGTTGAAAACGAAGTAAAAAAGCGAACAGTACAATTACAAAAAAGACAATTTCAACTCCATCGTTCGGGAGCTCTTTTGGTGATGGCACGTAGGTTGTGTACCATAAAAAGCCTAGAAGAAGGAGCAATAAGTAAACCGTCCGTACTTTTGACCCTTTTTTATCATAGTCAATTGCATATGCCGCTACCATTCCACACGTAAAAATCAGCATGTAAATCCATCGTGGCTGCATAGCTGACAAGCCGTTAAAGAATGAATAAGCGTATGGGAAAAAGTACAGTCCAATCATAAAGAGTAATAAGCATACGCGAATCAGCATTTCTTTTTGTTTGATATACAGCACGCTTAACAAAATAGCAATCAAACCAACAATCGACATTCCAAGCGTTTGCGAAGCCGAGTAAGGATAAAAGAAGTTGTACACCACATTATGATAAAAAATATTTGTATAAAATAGCGGAATATCATACTCTTTATCAAATCGACCTGCATGCAAAAATGCATATACGGTTGGAATAAACGCAAAAGCCGAGAGCAAGAACCCAACAATATAGTATTTAATTAGCGTTATATAATACTTCACAAAGCTTTTAAACGAATACGATGACGAAGCTAAAAAGTATTTAAACACGGCATAAATATTTAAATACACGCTGCTCATGAAGCCAAAGTAAAAGTTCGTTGTTATCACTACAAATACTGCAAAAATGAACAACCCTTTTTTTCCTTGATCCACTAAGCGGTCATATGAAAGAATCAACAGCGGCAGCCATACAAATGCTTCTGCCATAAAATCAAACCGGTTGGAATAGCCGGCAAAAAAGCTAGAACCTCCGTAAATCATTGCTCCTATAACGGAAGCAGTGTACGAACGCTTATTGTATTGAAGCAAAGCATACATAAACATCATGGCACAAAAAAGCTTTAATGCGCTGATGATTGTATTGAGCGCTAGCACATCATTTAACGCATCTAATTTTAGAAATAAAGTAAGGAGAAAGAATACGGACGTTGAATAATAATAGCTGAAATTTGCAAACACATCTCCTCCTAAACCGTACTTCCATGACCAAAAGAAATCGCCATGTAAAAACTGTTCATGTAAAAAATAACGAAAGAACAGCAGTTGAACCGTTGCATCCGTATTCCGTGTGGTCATATAACCTTCGGATAAGTAGAAATAAAAATACACGCTAAAGATGGTCAGCATAAAGATGATAGCCGCTAGAACGTGCATCCCAATTTTCTTTCGATCAAACATAACTACGTTACCTGCCTTTTATTTTTAGCCAAAGTTAACACTGCATATAAAAATCTGACAAAAAGACGCCCTTTGTCAGATTTCTACTAGTCTATGCTTTTTGAACTAAGATTTTTTTTGAAATAACAAACGTAAAAGGAATAGCAATAACCGAAGCCAAAATAGGCGATACGGTTTCATTCATATGCATTAAATCAACCAATAAATATAATGCGCTAGTTGATACTGTTATGTTCACGACATAGGTTAAAGGGAATTGAAAAAACTGCGCTAACGTCGGTTTGATCTTGTATGTAAAATAAGAATTTAAAAAGAACGA
>NZ_JAVFHM010000201.1:0-897 GCF_041954005.1 Priestia sp. BR_2
TAATCGAAGCATTAGATTTAAAGGGGGAAATAATAACAACTCCTTTTACTTTTGCTGCTACCACTCATGCAATTACCAGAAAAAACATTCAGCCGGTTTTTTGTGACATTGACCCTGATACCTTTAATCTTGATTCAAAAAAAATTGAAAGTTTAATTACTGATCAGACAACTGCTATTATTCCAGTGCATGTATTTGGAAACCCTTGTAATGTTGAGGAGATAAATGACATTGCTCAAAAGTATCAACTTAAAGTCATTTATGATTCAGCTCATGCTTTCGGTGTAGAAATTGACGGTGAAGGTATAGGGAATTTTGGTGACATATCAATGTTTAGTTTACATGCGACTAAAGTCTACAATTCTATAGAAGGAGGGTTGTTAACTTTTTCTAACAGTAAACTTAAATCAACATTTAATTTACTGAAAAACTTTGGTATATCAGGTCCAGAAACCATTGAAATGATTGGTACGAATGCTAAAATGAATGAATTCCAAGCTGCCATGGGTTTAGTGAATTTAAGATATATTCAAAAGCGAACTACTATGTTTGATATTTATATAATATTTAAAACTATAAAATGTATGGTTTTACCTAATAACGCCTACTAATTGTTTAAAAAATTAAAATTTTCCTAGGAGTCAAAAAATGAAAAAAATATCTAGACCAATTTATGTTACTAAATCATTCTTACCCCCTTTAGAAGAATATATAAAAGAAATCAAATTCATTTGGGAAAGCTCTTGGCTAACTAATAATGGTCACTTACATAATTCTTTAGAAAAATTACTAAGTGAGCATTTAAAAGTTCAAGAATCGACTTTATTTGTAAACGGAACTTTAGCTTTAGAAACAGTAATCGAAGCATTAGATTTAAAGGGGGAAATAATAACAACT
>NZ_JAVFHM010000202.1:0-2843 GCF_041954005.1 Priestia sp. BR_2
TACTCCCATGGAGCATCACCTGCTGTCCACATTTTTCGGTTGGGGTTTCCTTTAGAAAATTCCGTCATTGAGAACTGCTTGAACGTCTTCCTCATTTAAATATGGTTTCAATAAGTGCCAATTCTCACGCATAGAATATAATTTTTCCTATAATTCTACTTCTTCAATTGCATTATTTATTTCTAAAACTTGTATCATAGTGAAGTTCCTCTCAATTATATGTTTTTGATTATAAAGTCTTTATATTGAGAGCAATTCTTATGTAAGGAGAAATGTGAAAACATTTTAAACCCAATAATAGATTGTAAGTTTTATCTAATATAGAGTAAGATTGAACTATTGCAAAAGGAGGAGTATCGGTGGATAAAGTGAAAAAAGAGAAGTTGACATTCAAAACAATGAAGAAGCGCCATTGGGCGGGAGCAATCATAGCAGGTGTAGCATTAGGAAGCGTTATTGGAGCTATGATACCAAGTGAAGATGAAACTGCCCAAAAACCAAAAAAAGTAGAACAAAAAGCAGAAAAGCCATCTAATGTTGATTGGGAAGTTGAAGTTAAAAAAATCGTGGGTCCTGGTAACACTACACCTACAGAAAATTTTGATAAAATTATGAAAATAGCTAATTCATACCAACCTACTAAAAAAGAAATTAAATATTTTACATCATACATAATTCAAGAATATAATGATAAACGTTACATAAGTGATATTAAAAACGATGACTATATGCTTTCAAACATATTTATGTCAGCAGTCGTGGAAAATTATTATGATGATTCAGAACGTAATCCAATAGATGCGTTTGCATTTGATTTCTTTCAAAACAGCAAATATACATATAGAGGTGTAGATGCTGTTGATAGTGATGCAGTAAAATCAAACGAACATCAAATGGACAAATCATTAGTACAATTACAATAAGTTTGATGAAGAAGGAGAGCTGAGTGCTCTCTTTTTTTATGTGTTTTTATCAAAATCCTCTTTAGTTTCGTATGAATACATTTAAATTTTAAATTGAACTTTATTTTGCTAAAAGCTATTAAACTTTTAATATGGGGGAACCAATAAATTAAGGTAGTATTCATTTTTAATTTTTTACCCGCAAGGGAGAATGAAAGTATTTTCAAAAGAGGAGGGGTTTTTTGAATGAATCATGGAAAGAATTGATGGGATTTGTTCCGCTACTTGTAGCAATTACGACTGCTTTGTTAGCTTTTTTGTTTGGTAAAGCTACTGAGAAAAAGAAAAAATTTTATTCGATGGTTGATGAAAATCTCAATGCTAACTTAAGTAAAATGTATAGAGAAGTAATAGATATTACGGAGATTCAAAACTATGACAGCAGAAAAATGAAAAAGTTTATTCTTAAGTATGCTAACGATGAAAACATGTATAAACTCCACGATGATGATTTAATTTATAAATTTCTTACATTATCAATACAAGTTAGAAAAGGAACTATTGACGAGACTGGTTTAGCTTCGGCATTTAAATGGTTAAGTATCGATATTCAAAATTTATTTTGGGACACACTCAAAGTTAGTACTAGTGATTTTAAGTGGTGGAGGAATAGAAAAACAATTAATCCTTTAGTAGGCATTCCGTTGAATATTTTCTTTATACTTAAGGATGTTTTCGAGTATCTCTGCGGATTATTCCTTTTTTTCTTGTTTTTTGTTCTCATTGATATAATGGATGGTAAAGCAAGTAATTTTACAAAAGATTATGGGTCTGTTGTAGGAAGTTTATCAATCAGCTTTTTTATGATATATGTATGCTTATTTACTATTAATAACTTTTTTGGTGATAAAAGAGATTTCAAAAGGAAAAAAATAATAAGAAAATCTAAGTAGTCACCTTATCTAACTGAAAGACATTGAACAAATTTGGTCAATGTCTTTTTTTATTTTATGAACAAGAATACACGGTATAACTAATTTTTCTCGTTAATTAAACATATCTAAGTTGTTATCTATTAACATTGTTATACCGTTTATTCATTCTATCACGTTCTAGAATATACAGCATGTCTCGTATCATTTCTGGTGTTTCCACCATAACGTAAACTTGATATTTTGGATTATTACGATTACGCATCGTGTGATTCAAGTCATGCCCCATGCGGATTAAATCCATTGCCAAAGTTTTTTTGTAAATATTTTTTAATTTTGGTTTTTCGTCAGCTTCGGTTTTTTCTGTGAGTTGTACATCATCGTCAAGCGTTTCAAGTTGAAGAGTTTCATAGTGTTTATCCCAACCAGCGATAAAATTTTCATAAACTCTTTCCATTGCTTTTGGTGTCAAGTGGGTATATACCCACAAGTCGTCTTTTACGTGAATGTTTTTCTTTTTGCTACCATTCTTAGAAATGAAATATTCACTGTCAGAAGTTCTGATACCAACAAGCTCGATTATATCAATCGTTTTTTGAAGGTCTTTTTCCATAAAATATGCCCAGAAGTTGCGGAAGATTTGTGCATAGGATTTTTCCTCCCATTTAATTGTTTCTCCATTTACGTTCATTTCAAATTTGTGTTTTTCTCCCATTATTATCCCTCCCATTATGTAGCACATTAGATATTGCTTTATGCAAGTAATCTCTCAATTTCTTCACTAGCCAATCGGTCATATATTCTTAGTGGTTCGATTAAGAAGTGAGCATTTTTTTCATATATTACTTCTGCCAACAATGGAATATCTGCGAGCAAGTCAACTTCTTTATCGTAAATTAAGTAATCTAAAGCTCTCATAAAAAATACTTCTCTAAATTCTGCTGAATTATAGTTATCCAATAGCATTTCTACAGCACTTTCTATCAGAATTCTTCTCACGTTATTACCC
>NZ_JAVFHM010000203.1:0-503 GCF_041954005.1 Priestia sp. BR_2
AAACACGTCGATAGACGTATTTTTGCAAACGAAAGAGCGCGGTGACAGGGTGTTTTTCTATCGACATCAGGACGGCCCGTTCTTCGAAGTGGTTTCTATCTGATATTTTAAGCAAAACGACGATCGACGTAGTTTCTCAGAAGACAGACCACGGTTAGAGGATGTTTTTCTTGCGATATCAGGAAGGCCCTTGCTTCGAAGTTTATACTTTCTGATATCTAAAGAAAAACGCCGATCGACGTACTTTCTCAGAAGACAGACCGCGGTTAAAGGATGTTTTTCTTGCGATATCAGGAAGGCCCGTGCTTCGAGGTTTATACTTTCTGATATCTAAAGAAAAACGCCGATCGACGTACTTTCTCAGAAGACAGACCGCGGTTAGAGGATGTTTTTCTTGCGGTTATTGAATTGTTCGGCTCCCTGAAAACTAATAAATTCTATAATCTATGGCAAAAGCCGCAGGATATACTCCTGCGGCTGCATTCCCTCTTATTTTTTTGCCA
>NZ_JAVFHM010000204.1:0-87755 GCF_041954005.1 Priestia sp. BR_2
TGACCAGCCATGTGCAAGATTTTGACCTAAAAAATCCCCACAAAGTGGAGCCTATGCTTCGATGCTTATTCCAAATACTTTGTGGGGACCCCAGTACAGAAAGCCCCACAAAGTGGAGCCTATGCTTCGTTGCTTATTCCAAGTACTTTGCGGGGACCTCAAAACAAAATGCCCCACAAAGTGGAGCCTATGCTTCGTTGCTTATTCCAAATACTTTGCGGGGACCTCAAAACAAAATGCCCCACAAAGTGAAGCCAGAGCTTCGATGCTATTCCAAGTACTTTGCGGGACCCCAAAACAAAATGCCCCACAAAGTGGAGCCTATGCTTCGTTGCGCTTTGCTGAAAACTTTAAAAAGCCGCCCTTGCCGGGCGGCATGCTTCTGTATAAGTAATGGAATGCTATCGGTCCTCTTATTTACGCGCGGTGTACTTCGCTTTGTATTCGCTCGGCGTGGTTCCCACGTATTTTTTAAACACTTTTGAAAAATACGTCCTGTCCGAATAACCTAAACCCATGGCCAACGTCTCCAGATTTTGTCCGGACATTCTGAGCATTTTGGTGGCCATCTTCATTTTGTACTGATGCACGTAATCCGTGAAGGTCAGTCCCGTCATCCGTTTGAAATATCGCGAAAAATAGCTCGGATTCAAAAACAGATAGCGTGCCATGTCGATCGACGTGATGTTATCGTCAAGATGCTGATCGATATACTGCTGGATCACCTGCAGCTTCGGCTCATGAGCGTGGTTTCCCGCCCCCGATTGCCGGGTTCCCGTCATTTGGGTCAGCTTTCTCTCCACCAGTTCCATCATATCCTCCAAGGTGCGGACTGCAGCAAGATAGGCGAATAGATCCTCATCGAATTTGAGACTGGACATCATCAATTCGATGCCGCGAAGCATGGAAGACAAATCCCTGGCAAAGTCTCCTGGATCAATGGACAGTTCTTTTGCTGTACCGGCGATCTTCTGAAGCGTGCAACGTATACCGTCTAGATCCTGCTTGATGAGATTTCGTTCCAGCTCGGATGCGTAGCCGTCAAGAAACCCTTGCGGCGCGGATTGGAACCACCTTGATCGGATTTGAGAAACCTCGGTTATCGTATAATCGGTATTTTCGTAAAATTCGCACCTGCCGTGCACAATTTCCTGATAGATGGAGCCGATCGAGATTAATTCCATTTTGTCCGTGACCGCGATAACGTTCGGTTGAATTTTGAGAAAGTGGACGCATTGATATCGCAGCTGCCGCAAATAATTGTGCAGATGCAAACTGGCATTCTGTGCGAGATTCACCCTGAAGTTATGCAGAATCACAATGTTCCCCTGTTCCATGAACGGCGTAATGCCTTCAAACGATTCCGACAATTCCATCGCGATATTATAGACTGCGTATAAAATCAGCGGCAGCTCCGTTTTTCTGAAACGCTGGTCAAAGCTGGAGAGCCGAATGCTGACCAGTGCCAGCATAAACCACGGATACGTCCAGGAGATGCCGATCTGTCCCGCATAAGCCAAAGTGGACTCGGAAGGCGAGCCGTTGATTACCCTTTGCAGCAAATCCTGCCGAAAGAGCTGGCTGTTGTAACTCGCCGCCTCGCGATGAATCAGACCGGCCCGCGTTTTTAATAAGTGCATGGATTTGCCAAGGCTCTCTTCCAGCTGCTCGGCCGTCAGCTGATCTTTGATCAAATAGTCGTCTGCTTGCAGTTTTACGGCTTGCTGGGCATAATGAAAATCTTCATGACAGGTCAGGAAGATAATCCGAACCTCCGGCTTCATGCGAATAAAATGTTCTGCCAGCTCCATGCCGTTTTTTTGCGGCAGCCCGATATCCGTAATGACGATATCCGGCCTCACTTCCTCAAACATAAGCAGCGCTTTCGCGCTGGAATACGTACTGCCGGCAATCTGCAGATTGTTTGCTTCCCAGTCAATCATCTGCTGCAATACCTTGAGCATGGGAACGTCATCGTCGATAAGCATTACTCTATACATCATTCTTCCTCTCCCTCCGGCAAAAACCCATGATGATGACTTAAGGGCAAGTACAGCGTAACTGACATTCCGCCATGCGGAAGGTTGGCGAGCGTCAAACTCGCTTCCGGTCCGAAGGTCAATCGGAGTCTTTGGACCACGTTCATCAGACCGACTCTCTCGTAGGCTCCGTCCTGCTCTTCGCTTGGTTTCCCCAGCCTGCGGTTAAGGCATTGGAGCAGCTCTTCATCGGCCCCTGTACCGTTGTTTGTAATCTCAATCTTGATCCCGTCCAGGCTGCTTCGGGAATGGATCTCAATGCGTGGAGTCTGATGGTCGACAAGTCCGTGGACGATGGCATTCTCAACGATAGGCTGCAAAATGAGTTTCGGCAAAATAAGCCCCTCGGTTTCCGGTTCCAGGTCGACCTCTAAACGAAGCGGGATTTCGTTGCGGATTTTCATAATGTCGACATAATGGCCCAGCAGCTTGCATTCCTCGCGTAAAGTGGCCGGCTCATTAACCTTGAGATAAGCCCGGAGCAAACTCATCAGGGAATCGATAATGCCGCTGTGAAGCGTATCCTTCGTCAAGATCAGGCTGCATTTGATCGAATTCAGCGTGTTGATCAAAAAATGGGGGCGGATTTGCATAAACAAGGCTTCGAGCTCCATCACCCGCTTCTGTTCCTGCTCCTGTTCGATATCGTGAATCAACCGCTGCAATTGATCGAGCATCGTATTCAGCGTCTGCCCCAATTCGGCGATATCATCTTTGCCCTTGACCTCCAGTCTGACATCCAGGTTTCCCATCCCGAACTGGCGTACCACGCGCTGCAGCTTGTGAATCGGACTGTGGAGCCTCTTGGCCATCAGGATGGACATCCCGGAGAACACCAGAAACAGCAGAAGAACACCGGCAAGACCGGTATAAAAAGTCCGGGAGATCTGCCCCGACCACTCTTTCTCCGAGGCCTCGTAAGCCAGCTTCCAGTTCGATTTCAATATGGTTCTGTCCGTTCGGACGCTGCCCTTGGTTTCCGTATGATGCGGAATCAGCCCGGTATGGCCTGCGATGTATTCGCCGTTAGCGTCAAAGAGCGCCACCTTGCCAAAGTCGATCGTACCCAGCAGCTTGTTGAAGTACGTATCGGAAATGGCGCTGAGCAATACGGACACTTGCCTCTTCTCGCGGCTGTCATAGATGACCCTGGCTATATAATAGCTTTTTCCGTTTCCTGCCGAGTCGCCGCCGGCCATCCCAAGCCATTGCAGGGTTTCAGGTTTACTGAGATCGACGCGCTCCATCAGCTTGTCAAGGCTTCCGTTGATTACGGTCAAATCCTCCGTGCCGGAAGAGATGACGAAGTGCTGACGGTTGACCAGGTACATGCGGACGTTATTATTCAGCGGCTTCGAATTTATCAGGGAGAACACGTCCTGTATTTGTCTGAAATGCACATAATCCTGATAAGTAGCCAGCCGTTTGGTGTCTGCAAACGACTTCAGGATATTGCGAACGTTCGTATCGTTCACGATAAAATGGGAGGCAAACGTGACATCGTCAATCGTCTTGCTCAGCTCGTCGGTCATGACGTTCAGGACATTCTCGTTGCTGAGCTGCAGCTTCTCTACCATCGTATTTCGGATCAGAACAAATGAAATGATAGAAACCGCGATCAGCGGAATAAAGATCAGCAAAAGGAAAGACAGCTGAATGCGTTTGTAGAAGGTGAATTTGAACATTTTCTCTGCGCCTCTCTTATGCTCTAGTCCTCTTTATTCTATCAGTCCTTTGTGCCGGCGGCATTCATTAAATGATGACAGTTGCTTGCTTATTTCTGCCTTGAAGGGTCATCAGAACAACCTCCCCGAAGATCTGCATGCCCTCCACCACATAAGAGTCATAATGACCGGACGGCGCACGGTGACTAACAACGAGAATAAACTCTTCATCCATACCCGGCAGCTGAATCCCGCATGCTTCCGCTTGCCCGTCATGAACCCGTTCGCCCGTATGGCGATAAACAGGCACTTTACGGACTCGCGGCAAGGCCGTATCGCCTGCACGATGAGGATACAGCACCTGCATGATGCTGATGCATCCTTTCCCGGTTCGGGAGTAAGCCGCATTCGCATTCGGTTCCAGCAGGTTATATTCGCGGGAAATCATGCCTTCGCCGACTTCCCCACGCAGGCCGTCTGCAGCTACGGGGATAATGGAAAGATTCGCCTCCCCAAGGGTGGTTGTGCGGCAAATCAAAGACTCCCCTTCCATCCGGACTTCTCCTGGCGGGTGCGGAAAATGAAAATGCTGAGTAAAGGTATGCTGCTCAAGGCAAGCCAAGCTGTCGATCAGCAGCCAAAAATAAGGCTTGATAAAGATGATCCTTCTGCGCGGATACAACGGATCACTCCCATAGAGATAGCCGTCATGCGCCCCCTCGACATAATCGAACTCCGGCTTGCTGATCCATCTGCAGCCCAGTGGCCCGGCAATCCGGTTGAAAGACCAGGTATCCTTGACCCCGGTAAACCCGATCCCGTCGACGACCGTAGTATTATGGGCTGAACTCTCCTTTAAAGCTTTTCTCAGCGGTGTATGGTCGCTATAGTTATACCTTCCGAGATCGGTGAGCAGATCCCGGCCGTACGCATGGAGATCCATGTGCAGCATATCGGCGTGACCATGGCCTCCCCCGAGCGGGCCGCAGTGAAAATAAAGGTACAGCGCATCCTCGCCCCAGCCCGTTCGCATCGTATAATGGCCGGAATGGGGAAAAGCTCGGCTTAGGGATGGCGGCTCCGCGGGCACCATCGCTTCGTAATCCCGGATGCCCGACATGCCGAACAGCCAGGCATGATCGTAATCCGGCAGAGCATATCCGCCAAAGCGCAAAACGGGATCCTCAAATAACCACGCGGCGTAGGTCAGAATGGAACGGATATCGCTGTCGTCGCTGTCTCCCAGCATCGGCTGCTTGTGGTTCGGCTTTGCCCAGTACAGGGAGGCTTCGGCCATCTCGCGTACCTTATGCCGGAATAGGCCGTCAAGCTCCAACCCGTTGAGATTGGCGAGGTGAACGCAGTCCAGATAACAAGCCAGCACCTCATGATGGTACGTTGGCGACTGCTCCCAATGAATGCCGTCTACCATGATCTGAAGCCGGGCCGTCTCATTCAGTCTCTCTTCCCCTAGTTCCCGCCATCGTGCCGAACTCTTAAACTCAGGGAAGTACAGTGCGATATGGTATAAACCGCACGTTTCCAGAACGCCCCAGTTGCTGATATGCTTCCAGCTGGTGAAGGAAGCAGCCAGATACTCCCCGTGCTCGTGAAGCGAAATCAGGGCTTTGCCGAGCAGCAACGGAGTCAGGGATGGACTGCCGATCATGTATCGAAGTGACTTGATCCAGTTCGCGCTGCGCAGACCGGCTTCGATTGGTCGCCATGTCAGCGTATCCGTCGTTGGCTCATTGGGGACAGGATTCCGATCGATCCAGTCTTCGAGCTGGCGGCAAAACGCTTCCGCATACTTCTCGTCGCCCGTCATTGCATACGCTTGTCCCAGCGCCACCCAATAGCGGTGGCGATTCAGCATGTAAGCCCACTCCGCGTCTTGATCGGGAATATGGGACCAATTCACGCTTCCCTCAAATGTAACGGGAATTTGGCTCCGTTCCATATCCCATGGAAAACGGAACAGGAACGTCTGCTGTACCACTTCTTCCGCCGTCTTCATCACGGTTTCCAGTCCATCTGCGCAATATTGCTTCACGTAATCGGTGATATACTGCTTATCCTCGCCGCTCATCCACCATCCGGGTGTCCTCCGGCAGGTGAAGTATTGATGCAGTTTACACAGTAAATCGTGCCGATGACCTTGATCGTCTGCATCCTGCATCGAACCCATAGCGGGATCCTTCAGGTTCAAAATCTCCAAAACAGCATTCGCCGAAGCTTCCATGGCATCAGCGTTCATACCAGTACCCCTTGCTGCCCGTCTCCAGCCGAATTAAAGCTTCCAGATAAAAATAATCTCCCCAGATCATGAAATCATCCGGGGACAAGCCGCCGCGCACATGATAAGAGCCATGCTGCAGCAGACCCTCCGCTTCTTGGCCGATCGTCGAATAGTGGCGGACCAGCGAGGTCATGGAATCCTTCAATCCTTGTTCAAATCCGGCTCTTTCGGGATCCCCCTCCTCCAAATGTCCAATCAGTTCCAGCAAGCCTGCTGCCACGATGGCGGAAGCCGAGCTGTCGCGGTAAGTCTCGGCGGTTACGGGAGCGTTAAAGTCCCAAAGGGCGACATGATCCTCCGGTAAATGCTTTAGGAAATACCTGGCCATTCGTTTGGAAGTATCCAGGTAGGCGTGATCTCCGGTGTATCGATAAGCCAGCGCGAAGCCATATACCCCCCATGCTTGGCCCCGCGTCCAGGTCGAACCGTTCGTATAGCCTTGATGCGTGGCACCGCCGATCGGCTCCCCCGTATGGGGATCGAAGAAAAAGGTATGGTATGAGCTGTCGTCTCCCCGTACGAGATAGCGCCTTGTCTTCTCCGCCTGCATGATTGCAATTTCCTCGTATTGGGAATTTCCGGTTTGCTGTCCCGCCCAGAACAGCAGCGGCAGATTCATCAAACAATCGATAATGATGCGGCCGCTTTCCTGTTCGTCTCCTTCCGGACCCCAGGCTTGAATATATCCTCCGCTTGGACGCCAGCGTTTCAGCAGCAGATCCGCAGCCTGAAGCGTCAACTGGCGGGCAGTCTCGTCCTTCTCGACGATCCATTCCGCTTTCGAGGACAAGGAATACAGGAACCCGATATCGTGATGATCAAGCACCTTCTTTTCTGCAAAGCGGCGACGAAAATCTTCCACTGTTCGTTTTGCTCCCAATCTAAAGGCCTCGTCGCCTGTGTATTCATAACACAGCCAGAGCAGGCCGCTCCAGAAGCCGTTCGTCCAGTCGTCATTGTCATTCAGCAAATAAGCTCCGTCCCTGCTGACGTGGGGAAATCTTGCCCCGAAGGCATCCATGTTCTTCCGGATTTTCTCTACGGCATCTTGAATCGCATTGCTCCACATAACACCTTGCTCCCTTCAAATCGATCCTGATTACGATTCATGATAAGGAGAGTCGCCCGGTTCTAGTAGAGCCGATTTTTGCCTTGATGTGCATTATTTTGACTTTTGCAGCCTTTAGTCGGTAAAAAAGGAACCAGCCTTCCCATTCAGCTCTAATCCAACCAAAAAAACGATCCGAGGTAAACCTCGGATCGTTCGTTTTGCCCTTGAAGCGGTAAAGCGTTACGCGACGAACTTTTTCCACTTTCTGATCTTGGTTCTGAAGCTTTTGAAAGGGGCGACGGAATTGATGTGCAGCCATTTCCACATCGGCCAGTTGGCGCTGGTTACCGTCCATTTTCGAACGCCCGGACGAAACAACTCTTCCTCGGTCAACCGGTTGATCCATTCGCACCATTCATCCGTCCTCTGCTTCAGCATGCTACGCAATTCTTCCAAAGAATAGCCGTCATACGCTTGGTAGAAACGCTGATACAGCGCCCCCAATTGATTCCATTTATAGTCAGGGGCCGGCGTCGTAACTTCGATGCCGGCTCGTTCATCCCGCTCCCAGCTCATGACGAGAGACAGCCAACCAAGCTGATAGGCGATCATTTCTTGCGGCGTTCTGTCGACTTCGCCAATGCGATGATTCTTTTTATCCTCCGGGACACCATCAAATTCTTGGTCAAACAGCTTATACGTTCGTTGAATTTCAGCGATGAAAGCCTCTTTGCTCGGGTACGTTTGCAACGGTACTCTCTCCTTCATCATTAACATGTACCGCTTAACAGGCACATCCAAATCATACCATGGTTTGGGGTCGCACACGGTGACGAAGATCATCCCGCTCCCTTTGCGGAAAGCCGCAGCCACAACGAAGAATTAAAATTCTTTTGACTCTATCTCGTTCCGAAGCCGTTCAATGACTTGATCCATCGCGATCTCGCCAAGCTCGCCCTCGCCCCGTTTACGAACCGATACGTGATCGGAGTTCATTTCCTTCTCGCCAAGGACAAGCGTGTAAGGCGTTTTCAACAGTCCCGCTTCACGGATTTTATAACCCAGCTTTTCATTTCGGACATCGACGTTCACCCGTATTCCGACATTCTCCAGACGCTTCTTCACCTTCAAGGAATAATCGATATAGTGATCCGACACCGGAATGATCATCACTTGTACGGGAGCAAGCCACATCGGGAAAGCCCCGCCGTAATGCTCCGTAAGGATCCCGATAAAACGCTCGATGGATCCAAACACCGCCCGGTGAATGACAACCGGCCGATGCTTCTGATTATCTTCTCCAATATAGGACAGATCGAACTTTTCAGGGAACTGGAAATCCAGTTGGATGGTGCCGCACTGCCAGCTTCGTTTTAAGGAATCGAGGATATGAAAGTCGATTTTGGGTCCGTAAAACGCTCCATCCCCTTCATTAATCCGGTACGGCAGTCCCAATTGATCCAGTACCTGCTGCAGCGAAGACTCCGCTTGCTCCCATAGTTCCTCGGAGCCCATGGAATCCTCCGGCCTTGTCGATAACTCGATTGTATATTCAAAGCCAAAGACTTGATACACTCGGCTGATAAAATCGATAACCCGTTTGATTTCTTCCTGGATCTGATCGGGCCTTACAAAAATATGCGCATCATCTTGACAAAACGTGCGCACCCGCATCATGCCGTTAAGAGCGCCTGAGAACTCATGGCGGTGAACCTGACCGAATTCGGATATGCGAATGGGCAGCTCTCTGTAGGAGTGCAGCGAGTTTTTGTAGACCAACATATGTCCTGGACAGTTCATCGGCTTCAGCGCATACTCCGTCTCGTCTACTTGCGTAAAATACATATTGTCTTTGTAGTGATCCCAGTGACCGGACATTTCCCACAGGCGCTTGTTCATCATCAGCGGAGTCCGCACTTCATCGTAATCGCGATGGAATTGAAGCCCTCTTGCGAATTGCTCCAGCTCATTGCGAATGATCATCCCGTTCGGCAAAAAGAAGGGCATGCCGGGCGCTTCTTCCGAGAACATAAAGAGGCCAAGCTCTTTTCCCAGCTTCCGATGATCCCGTTTCTTGGCTTCTTCTAGCAGCAATAAATGCTCATCCAGCTGCGACTTCTTGGGAAACGCCGTTCCGTAGATTCGCTGCAGCATTTTATTGTCGGAGTTCCCCCGCCAATAAGCACCCGCCACACTCATTAATTTGAACGCTTTGATTCTGCCCGTGGATGGAAGATGCGGCCCTCTGCATAAGTCAACGAACTCGCCCTGCTCATATACCGAAATAACCTCGTCCTCCGGTAGTTCACGAATAAGCTCCATTTTATACGGATCATCTTGGAATATACGTTCAGCCTCCTTACGCCCCACTTCCTTGCGAAGGATCGGCAGGTCTTCCTGAACGATCTTCTGCATTTCTCGTTCGATGGCAATCAAGTCATCGGCCGTAATGGAATGCCCCAGATCCATATCGTAATAAAAACCATCCTCAATGACCGGTCCCACCCCAAGATGAACAGATTCACTGCCGTATAGCCGTTTCACGGCCTGAGCCATCAGATGGGCCGTACTGTGCCGATATACGTACAATCCGTCCTCGGAATCCAGTGTAATGATGCTTACTTCCGCATCTTCGCGAAGCTCACGATTCAAATCCACAAGTTTGCCATCCACTTTGGCTGCAACCGCATTTTTCTTCAGTCCTGAATGGATGGATTCCGCGATTTGGATCATCGTCGTTTGTGCGGGATACTCCTTCTTGCTTCCGTCCTGCAGCGTTACTACAATTGACATGGTGATCCCTCCATCAAATTTAGATTGAACGCAAAAAAGCACTCGATCCCTAAGGGACGAGTGCGTTCAGCTCGTGGTTCCACCCTAATTTGATCCGATAATGGCAAACGCTCGTACTGCCGCGCGCTTTGTCGGATCCTCATTCAGACATCCGGTAACGGGGATGATTCGGTGTTTTCTAGTTCCATTTCGATTGTCGAACGACCGATCTGGGTTCAAAAACACAGCTACAAAGGGGTAATTCAAGAAACAAGCGCGGAAGAAGCTTTCACCAATCGCTTCTCTCTCTGGACAGGTCGTTTCACGAATCATGTCTTTGATCGTTGCTGATAGTAAAGTACTATAAGTCAGTTTTTTCTAATTGTCAAACCTAATTTCAAAGATAGTTCGATGTTAATTTGGATAACAAATCCTTCCCTCATGTATCCTATGTCAGCATCTTTTCCATGTTTACGATTCCTCGTCCTTCAGGGTCATTTTGACCAAATATCCAATACCCAAACCGACCAGAACACCCGGAAAAGCATGGTCTAGCGTTAAACCGATCCCGGCCCCGATGATGACGCATGCGTAAATAATGATATCTCCCTTTTTCAATTCTCCCATCTCCCTCTTGTCGATATGTATGACATTCTCCGTGATTTTCGTTGACGAATTATATCTTACAAGATGACGCCGCGTCACTTTCAAGCGTCTATTGAGAAGTTGTCAAATTCACGAATGAATCCATAACTGAAAACAAAAAAGCCGCTGTTAACCAGCAGCTCTCATTCATAAAGATCGATTATTGAATATTGTTCATTGCGTCAATGATTACCCTAACCGGTTAAATCTCCCTTGTTTCTGCGCGAAGCGAAAACGTTTAATAACTTACCAATTACACTGCTTCCCAAGGAGGGTTGTCCATGGATATGTTTATCGATTTAGGAGTCAAACTGATCATCAGCTTTTTCGGGCTATGGATCATCACCTTTGTTACTGGGCGCAAAACCATCAGTCAGCTTACACCGCTTGACTTCCTATCCTCCTTAATCCTGAGTGAAATCGTTGGGGCAAGCCTCTATGATGATAAAGTAAAATTGTCCCATTTGTTATTCGCTCTAGCGTTATGGACAACCATGTCTTTCCTCTTCGAGAAGGCAACCACCCACTTTGTCAAGTTCGGCTATTTAACGGAAGGGCGGGCGGTTCTTCTGATCGATAACGGAAAGCTCAACCAAAAGCTGCTCGATAAATACGACATGGAATATAAACAGCTGCTGTCCATGCTCAGACGGCAAAATATTTTCTCATTAACCGAAGTCAAATACGCCATTCTGGAAACGGACGGCTCGCTATCCGTCATGCGCAAACCCGAATACGAGCCGCCGTCGGCCCAGGATCTTGGCATCGAAGCCAAGCCGGATCCCTTCACGGTAACGGTTGTCGACAAGGGAAGACTGCTCGAGGAATCCATGCTGGGCAAGCACATCGAACACAATGAGATTCAATCGAAAGCGCGGGAACAAGGTTTTGAATCCTTGGAAGATATCGCATACGCGGAGTATGGGGATGACGGAAAGCTCTATGTTTTCTCCAAAAAAGAGGTTCAGGATTGAATTTATACCCTTAGATGATCGAAACGCAAAAAAGCCTGGTACCCAGGCTTTTTTGTGTGTTTCGTATATACTAACGACAAAGCGAATTCGACGATATTCTTCCGAAAGCACCAAGCGTTATCCCTTTCTCAAAAGAAATCCATGAGGTAGGTTTGGCCTGCAGGAATCATCGTTTCCAGCTGTGCTGCAGCCTTAGCATCTCCGGTCAGGCGGTGGATGGAATACAGTGCCTGCGGTCTTTTATATCCGGTAAACAAGGCCGACAGTGTCTGAATGTCGGTAGACAGATCCGCCTGCTCCCCTCGATCGGATGGGAGCTCCGACAGTTCCGCTTTCCCCTCTCCATTCACCGACAGCCTCCACAGGCCTGCATTCCAAGGCGCTGCGGAATCCTCCACCTCGATGGTCAGGACAGCTTCCCGCCCCGCTTCAAAAGCATACTGCTCCACGAAGGATTGTAAATCCACGATACGGGCCATGAAGTAAGGAACCGTTTCCCGGGTAACGCGGGGATCCGGCAGCATATAGGGCAGCTGGTCATCCGTCGGCACCATCGTCATGGTCACCTGCTCGATCCTGGAATCATGGTTTGCAAAAAAAGTCCAAAGCGCGCTTCGGGCTTCTTCATTCAGGAAAACAAATTCGTCGCACACCAGTTCTTTGTCTTTTAGCTCATATAACGCATAGCCCGTCGGTTTGCCCTCGGCAGAATAAAACACAACGCTGTGATTGTCTCCCTGCAGGACGAATCTTGTCCACCATGCCTCTTCGCGCACTAGGGTACCGTTATACCGGCTGACATAGGCCTGATACATGCCATCCAGTACAGCAATGTCGTTTACATCTCTTACAACGCGGCCCGGCACCTCCACTTTACGCGGAAATTTGGACACCGGAATGACGTACTTATAATATTCCGCGAACAATTCCCAGCCAAACTTGCGATAAAACGGGATCGAGAACGGATGCAGGAAGGAGAGGGTCTGTCCCTTGCCCTTCATTTCTTGCAATGCATGCTTAAGCAGCGTCGAGACATGTCCCTGTCTGCGGTTCTCCGGCCATGTTGCCACGCCCGCAATGCCGCCCATCGCGAAAGTGTTCCCCTGCAAATAGACCTGCAGCGGAATGATGGTCAGTTTCGCCTGCAGCTCTTCCCCGTCAAAAATCCCCCAGAATCGCTCTGGTTTAAAATGCTTCTGATTGGACTCCCGCTGCTCCGGCGTCAGCGTATATTGAAAGGCATATTCGGATAATTTCGTGCTGATTTCAAATTCATCCGTTCTTAATTGTCTAAGTTCCATTCTTGCTTCACCTCTCCAATCTTCATATGTACGTTAATTGCTGAATGACGCGTGTGATCCCGGCACGAAAAAGTGGGTTCCAAGGCACATGACCAGTATAACATCGCAGCTGTCTATGTGGTACAAAACACCGTTCGATTTCAGGTGAATATCCACCCGTGCATGAATACAAAAAAACTTAGAATATTTTACACAAACTTTTAGTAAGCTGCTTGACAAAGATAACCCACTAAGATTATGATTAGCTCATGCAAAATAACAAGCACACCATGATCACAATATATTCAGAATAATCGGGAGGTAAGAACAGTGTCCAAATTGAATATCGGTATTATTTTAGGCAGTACCCGTCAAGGTCGTTTAAGTCCGCAAGTAGGTGAATGGGTTAAACGTATCGCTGACGAGCGCGGAGATGCAAACTACGAAATCGTAGATATCGCGGATTACAAGCTTCCGCTTTTGGGCGAGGCCGACGCGACTGAACAAGCAACGGCTTGGAATACCAAACTTGCAAGTTTGGACGGCTTTGTATTCATCGTTCAGGAGTACAACCACAGTATTTCCGGCTCATTGAAGAATGCACTCGATTATGCCCGTGAGGCATGGAACAATAAAGCTGCAGGCATCGTGAGTTACGGTTCTGTTGGCGGCGCACGCGCTGCCGAGCATCTGCGCGGAATCCTGGGCGAGCTGTCCGTGGCGGACGTTCGCGTACATCCTGCCCTCTCGTTATTCACTGATTTCGAGAACGGCTCTGTGTTCAAACCGGCAGATCTGCATCTTGTCAACCTGAATGGCATGCTCGACCAAGTGCTCGCTTGGAGCGGTGCTTTGAAGACGCTGCGCTAATCTCTAATAAAAAGGACTGCATGCCGCTTCATCTTCCGATGAGGCGGCGGCAGTCCTTTTTTCTGGCATCCACTGCTTCATGCCGAAAAACCTGCGCCTATTCGATATCAATATGAAACGTTTCGTTTAGCCCTTTCCTGCCCTCGGGCGTGATTTTAATGGCCCTGGTTTTTGGCATCCTTTGTACCCATCCTAATTCAAATAGTCTTTCCAACAGCGCATGGCCCAGCGCCCCGGCAAGGTGATGACGTCTTTCACTCCAGTCCAGGCATCGGTGCGTGAAGGAGCGGCGTTTTCTCTTCACGCGTTCCAGATCGATTTGAAACGCCCTGAAGAAGCCTTCTCCTTTTTCGGTAACCGTAAATTGATGATCCACTTCGGATAAAATCCCTGCACTGAGAAGCGAATCCGTCAATAGAATTCCCAAACTCCCCGCAAGATGATCGTAGCAAGTCCTTGCATGGCGAATGGCTTCGTGCTCCAAAGCTTGGTTGAATGATCTTATTTCAACGGGAGGCGTTATCGATAGAAGGCTCTCCATGATCCGGGCAACCTCCTGGTTCTCTATTCCGTAATAACGATGCCTTCCCTGTTTTTCGACGGCCACCAGATTCGCCGCAACCATTTTGGATAAATGAAAGCTAGCCGTTTGCGGTTTGATATTTGCCATGTACGCCAGCTCTCCTGCCGGGTGGTAACGACCATCCAATAAGACGGTCATGATGGCCGCTCTCGATGCATCGCTTACGAGTGAGGCTACCTGTGCTATGTTCGGACTCGCATTCATCTCCATCCCTCCTGATGTAATCCATATTTCGATGAGCATCGAACCTTTTCTATTCTACAATGATTTGGGATAGAACCGTTAATGGGAGGAACATTTTATGAAAAAAACCGCTCAAATGATCGACACTGAACTAATTAAACCGAAAATCCTGTATTATGGAACCCCGGTTATTTTGCTCAACACCCTGAATGAAGATGACACCGTCAATATCAGTCCCATCTCCTCATCATGGGCGCTGGGAGAACATATCATTCTTGGCATCGGACTCGGGGGGAAGGCGATTGAGAACCTGGAACGGCATCCTGAATGCGTCATCAATATTCCGGACCCTTCCTTATGGGAGAATGTTGAGCAGTTAGCCCCTCATACAGGAAAATATCCGGTTCCTGAGGATAAGGCAAAGAACGGTTTTACATATGAAAAAGATAAATATGCAGTATGCAGGTTAACGCCTGCGGATTCTGTTGCCGTAAAGCCTACTCGCATCATGGAGTGCCCCATTCAAATCGAGGCCACCGTGAAAAACATCCGGATTCCTGACTATTCTTCCATGTTTGCTATTGTCGAAACACAGGCGATCCATATACACGCCCATAGCAATATCATTTGGAATGACCATCACATTAATCCCGACCAATGGAGCCCGCTAATCTATAATTTCCGGCATTATTACGGCCTTGGCAACCCGTTAGGCAAAACATTTCGGGCCGAAACTTAAGCCAGAATGATGAATGAAAGAGAGGCCATCCCAAAAGTAGATTTAGGTGCTTGACGTACGGCTCTCAAAAACAGAAAATTGTCAAATAAAGCCATGGCGGTGCTCAGGAAGGTATTCCCGACACACCGCTATGGCTTATGTTTTGATCAAGGGGGCCTCCCGCAAGATCTAAGATCTTTTGGCCCCTATTCTTGCACTCGTTGTTATGGCTGAACCGGAATGGTCAGTTCCAGATCCGTCAGATATGTTTTATCTCCGAAGCTGTCCTTCCCTTGACCGACAACGCTCCAATCCTTCTTGTTTACGGTCAGGGTAAACGGTTTAATCGTGATGGATTTCGGAGTTCCGTTTACAGGACTGTACAATTGATCGATATGATATTCGGTCTCCGGCTTGCTGTTAAAGTAATCAAACTTCCGCGGAGTCAGCACATTCCCTTGATCATCCACCAGCTCATAATAGACCATGCTCGCGATGTAATCGCCTGTTTGCTCTGCAGAAGCCGGCACCTCGCCTTTACTGTCCAGAACCAAGCGGGTCGATACCGGTGAAATATCCAATTGCTTGACGGTATAACTGAATGGTCCATCCGATTTCGTAGCCTGGTCCGGCTTCACGACAACCGATTTATTAGTGACATTCACAGGGACCCTGAATTCGTAGGTTTCGTTCACTTGAGTTACGTTGGCCTGAATGGTCAGCTCGAATTGATCGGGTAATTTCAGACCTTTGGTAAGCTCAACGATATAGGCATTGTCCTGTTGCGGATAATCTCCAAAGCTCCCTTCGCCCATCGCCACTTCTTGTCCGTCTACTAGGATTCGCGGTCTTTCGATATAGCCTTTTTCCTGATCTTCCTTAGCTACTGTCCTCGACTTAACATACTCGCTATCGGGATTACCGATGAATTTAGCGTCTTTGCTAAAATACGGAGAAGCTGTACTCGGTAAATCCACGCCCTCGCGCTCCAGGATAAAGGACAACCGGGTTCCGTCATATAGAACGTCAGCTACCTTCAACGTCACGCCATCGTGAGTTACACTCAAGTTAGGTTCGGATAGAATCCCTTGCTCTATAGCAGCTTTCACAGCATCTTCGCTGGTTCCTTCAAATAACACGCCGAGCACTGGGATTTGCTTCAGGGTTGCTGCCATGACCGGCGATACAAATCCTGACCCGATTACGCTTCCTCCCAGCACAGCAGCTGCGGAGGCAACGAGTATTGTTCTTTTTAAAACGTTCGGTTTTCTTTTGGAAGATGTTCTTGTCCTTGTCATTTCACGTTCTCCAATCCTGTTCATAATTTGATAGCTCATGCTATTCTTCGGTAAAGACGATTCTCGAATCATATCTTCTAGTACGTTCATTTCAGCGAATTCCGTTTGTTTTGGCGATTGTCCCACGTGCTACCTCTCCTTTTTGGCTTATTCGGTCCATCAGTTTACGTCGTAATCGTTCATACTTCTTTCGTATCGTTGCCGACTTGAGTCCCATAATGTCGCTGATTTCCTCGAAGGTATACTGTTCAACGGCCTTCAGCAGCAATATGTGTCGTTCTTCTGCCGTCAAGTAGGCTAACAGCTCGTACACAACCGGCTCGTGCTGAGATATTTGCATAACCGGCTGTTGTTCCTTGTAATGCTCAATCAGGTTAAGAAAACGGCTCTGCTTCTTTTTGATATTGATCAAATGATGATAGGCCATTTTATACAACCAGGCGGAGAAAGACACCTGTCTCTTGTACTGATGAAGATGTTCATAGGCACGAATAAATATTTCTTGCACCGCATCTTCGGTTTCCGCATGATTCTTCAGAATATAGTAGCAGTAGGTGTACATCTGCCGTTCAAACTGGACGATGATCGCTTGGTATGCATGTTTGTCTCCTGCTTTGACTTGTTCTACAATCGCTTCAATGGCTTCTCTCTTTCCTTCCGCTTCCCCGGGGATGGTTGGCTGCAAGCGAGCTCACCTCCTTCTGTGTTTACCTATATAACAATTCCAACAAGCGATTTTGTGACACGAATTGTTTTATGTAGTGAAATAACATGAACGAAGATCTTGCCTTGTAATAGAGCCTGGATGCTGGGTATGAGCTTCATATCGCGCCCGTTTGGCGGCTACAGCTTCGGGTAACTTTTAACGTAATTCAAGAATCGTTTCGTTGCCGGAGATATTTCCCGCAAGGAGCTTACCGCAATGCCAAGCGATCTGAAACTCTTCTCCTTCAATTCGATCAGCCGTATATTCCGCCGCTGCCCTCGCAGCACAAGTTCGGGAAGAATGCTGATGCCCAGGCCCTTCTCCACCATGGCCATAATGGCATAATCGTCTCCAAGCGTATATTTGATATCCGGCTTGGTCGGGGCTTTCTCCAGCACCCGGTTCACATCGTAATCGGAGCCTTTGCTTGGCATAATAAACGGTTCATTCTCAATTTGGGCTAAGTCAATGGAGTCCTCGGAGCTAAGCGGATGTTCCATTGGCAGCAGTACGAGCATCGGGTCTTGATGCAGAGGAATCGCATCGAATGTATCCCACGTCGGAAGTGACAGAAAGCCGCAATCAATTTTGCCCTCCGCGATCCAATCCTCAATTTCCCGATAATCTCCTTCGACCAAACGAATCTCGATATGGGGATAATCCCGCCGGAAATCCTGGATAATCCCAGGCAGCCAGTGAACGCCGACGCTGGTAAAGGTGCCGATGTGAATGGTTCCCAGCTCGATTCCATGAATGGAAGCCACCTGCTGCTCCAAATGCTCGTTCCATTTCAATATTTCCCGCATCGTCTTCACGATCTCCTCGCCATTGGTCGTCAACTTCGCGCCTGAACGGTTTCGAATCAGCAGCGAGAAGCCGAACTCATCTTCCAGGCTGTTGATCATATGGCTGACGCCGGACTGCGTAAATCCCATCACTTCGGCGGCTTTGGTCAAGCTTCCGAGCTCGACGACCTTTACCAGAACTTTGAATTTATTAATACTCACAGGGAATCCTCCGGTTTATTTTATACATGAATTTTACTCATGTTTATTATTAAGAACATTCGTTTTACTTGTCTATTGTACGTGAGTATACTGATTCTGTTCAATCACTTGAAGGAGGAAGAAGAACTTGAAACCGCTGAAGGCCGATCTTATGATTTTGTTTATCACCATGTGTTGGGGCTCGTCCTATCTTTTTATGAAAATGGGACTGGATTCGCTCGGAGCGTTCAATTTGATAGCCCTACGATTTGGATTGGCCTTTATGCTTGCAGGAGCGATTTTTTTCCCGCGCTTGCGCCGGGTTAACCTGAAGACGATCCGTTACGCCATGCTCCTGGGCTTTATTTTGTTTATCATGTTCACGGCCTTGACCTTTGGCCTGAAAACAACGACAGCATCCAATGCCGGGTTTCTGATCAGCTTAACGGTGGTGTTTGTCCCATTGATACATACGTTCCTCTTTAAGAAAAAAATAGAGAAGAAACTGATGGTCAGTATTTTGCTTGCCTTAACGGGCATCGCGCTGCTGACCATCCAGCTCCCTTTTGCATTTAAAATCGGGGACCTGTTCTGCATAGCGGCGGCATTATGTTATGCGCTTCATATCAATATCGTCAGCACGGCTGCGCAGAAGGTCGACGCGTTAAGCCTCGGCATCCTGCAGCTGGGATTTACCGGATTGTATGCGTTCCTCTCGTCACTTCTCTTGGAAACACCGGCGTGGCCAAGCTCCACCGACTCATGGACGGCTGTCCTGATCCTCAGCGTCGTATGCAGCGGATTGGGGTTCATCTTCCAGACGATCGCCCAGAAGTATACAACCGCCACCCGAACGGGTCTCGTATTTTCGCTGGAACCTGTATTCGCCGCGCTGTTCGGATACTGGTTTGCCAACGAGGTCATGGATTCCAACCAGTATGCAGGAGCTGCGCTTGTCCTTCTTAGCGTTGTTCTATCCAGCGTTGATGTGAACTTCAGGAAACGGTCGGCCATGAAAAACAGACCCGTTGCGTTGGAGTCCTATTCTGCTGAATTCAAGTAAAAAAGCTTGACTTATCTCTAAAAAATTTATATCTTTATATCACGGCTTAACTGAGGGCGATATCAGTTATGCAGGAACGTGATTAAAGGGGAGTAGCTGTCACAGCAAAGTCGTCATTACGGGAAATGTCCCCGGCTTTGTTGGCAACGATTCGTTGTTTGCGAGACCTTTACCACACACTCTGTGGTGAAGGTCTCTTTTTGATTTCAAAAGGCCTTCACCTGCCGGTGGAGGTCTTTTTTGTGCCTTCAATAATACAACAAGGAGGAAATGGCATGGAGCTTTTATTGGAGTATGGATGGGTGCTGTTAGTGCTCATCGCACTGGAAGGATTGCTGGCGGCGGATAATGCGCTGGTCCTGGCCATCATGGTCAAACATTTACCGGAGAACCAGCGCAAAAAGGCTTTATTCTACGGGCTGCTCGGAGCCTTTGTGTTCCGGATCGGATCGCTGTTCTTAATCTCGTTCCTGGTGGATGTATGGCAGGTACAAGCCATCGGCGCACTCTATCTTCTCTACATTTCGATCAATCACACGTTGAAACACTTTATTAAAGGCAAGAAACCGACGGAAGACGCAAAACCGAAACCGGACAAGCCCAAGAAGCAATCCGGCTTCTGGATGACCGTCTTCAAGGTCGAAGTGGCGGACATCGCGTTTGCCGTAGACTCGATCCTCGCAGCCGTTGCGTTGGCTGTCGCATTGCCGCCAAGCGGATTGGCGAACATCGGCGGCCTGGACGGAGGTCAATTCATCGTCATCTTCCTGGGCGGATTCATTGGTTTGATCATCATGCGCTTTGCGGCATCCTACTTCGTGAAATTGCTGCAGCAGCGTCCCGGACTGGAAGTGGCGGCATTTCTGATTGTTGGTTGGGTAGGCGTCAAGCTTGCGGTGATTACCCTTGCACACCCTGATGTAGCCCTAATCGACCATCACTTCCCTGAGAGCTCGATCTGGAAGGCTTCCTTCTATATCGTTCTCGTGCTGATTGCCGTGATCGGATGGTTTGGCTCTTCGAAAGAGAAAGTGCAGGATGAAGACAATGCCATCAAGGAAGTGGAAGAACAACAGCCGGGCAAAACGCTGCAAGGCTAAATCCTCTTCCGCGTGCAATGTATACCAGGCACGAGGCAACTTCATAACATGATTCATCAAACAGGACAAGGCGATTTGCTGACGGTGCTTCAACCGTTCACAAATCGCCTTTCTTCTTGCTTAGATTGTCAATTGCATATGATATAAATTCGCGTAAGCGCCTTGACGGGCAAGCAATTCTTCATGCGTGCCCTGTTCTTGGATCCCGTCTTCGGACAATACAACGATTCGCTGGGCATTCCGTACCGTTGTCAACCGATGAGCGATGACAAGCGTTGTTCGATTATCGCTTAACCGTTCCAGCGAATCTTGGACCGCTCTCTCGCTTTCATTGTCCAGGGAGCTGGTCGCTTCGTCAAATATGAGAATCGGCGGGTTCTTCAGGAACACACGCGCAATGCTGAGCCGCTGCTTCTGTCCTCCGGAGAGCTTGACGCCGCGCTGGCCGATATCCGTTTCATAACCGTCCGGCAGTGCCATGATGAAATCATGGGCATTCGCTCTTTTGGCTGCTGCGATGATCTCATCCTCGCTGGCCTCCATGTTGCCATACCGGATGTTATCGAAGACGGAGCCGGCAAACAAATATACATCCTGCTGCACGATCCCGATATTTTTTCTTAAAGAGTGCTGCGTAATCTCCCGGATATCGCGCCCATCCAGCAGTATGCGTCCTTCACTAACTTCATAAAAACGCGGAATCAGCGAACACAGCGTGGTCTTGCCTACGCCTGAGGGACCAACCAGAGCAACATACTCGCCAGGCTTGATGCTCAGCGATACCTGGTTCAGCACGTATCCATAGCGGTCCTTGTATCTGAAGCTGACATTCTGAAACTCGATGTTCCCCTGAACCTGCGTGATCGTCTCGGCAAAATCGGCATCCTCGATATCGGGCTCTACCTCCAGGATCTCCATGAACCTGTCAAATCCCGTAATGCCTTCCTGGTACAGTCTGGCGAAGTTAACCATGCGCTGGATCGGTTCGATCAGAATGCCGATGCATAAGAAAAAGGTCAGCAAATCCGCCAGTTCCAGCGAGGCTTCCACGATTGCGGCTCCGCCGAACACAATAACGGTAATCGTAATAAGCTGGGTAAAACCGACCAGCCCTTCGTGAAAGTACGTTTCGCTCTTATACCCTTCCCTTCTGCTGTCAACGAACCGCTTGTTGGCATAGGCGAATTTCCCCTTCTCTATATGCTCGTTCGTAAAAGACTTCACCACGCGGATACCCGAAAGAGAATCCTCTACCTGTGCATTGATATCCTCGATCCGGTCCTTGCTTACCCGCAACGCCGCGTTCATCTTCTTATTATAGTAAAAAGCAAACGCGGCCATGACCGGGAGAAAGAGAAATACGATCAGGGTAAGCTTCACGTCGATATACATTAAGATGATGAATGCTCCCAGGAACTTCAGAACGGAAATGACGATATCTTCGGGACCATGGTGATACAATTCGGTCAGCGACAGAATGTCATTGGTGGTCCGTGTCATTAGCTGCCCGGTTTTGTGCTCATCGTAGAATCCAAAGGACAGCTTCTGAAAATGGTCAAACAGCTCCCGTCTCATGTCACTTTCCATATAAGCCCCCATCATATGTCCTTTGTATGAAATGAACATATCGCACAGAGTATGGATGATGACCATGGCCAGCATGACGGCACCCACCGCATAGATTTGAATCAGCGGGCTTTGAGAATTCCCTTCCAGCACGTTGATGGTGATGTATCGTATACAGAGCGGAAGCGTCAGCGTAATGGCCGAGACAACAAAAGCACATGCCAAATCTGCAAATAATAACCCCAGGTACGGTTTATAATAGGATAAAAATTTCTTGGTCCGAGAATTCAAATCGCTCTCCTCCATTATGCCGGAGGGTTAATTATTCATATCCCTCCAAACTTGATTCATGATAAACGCCATTGTTGTTCTCATCGTAAACACCCTTCCCTGTACTTGATAATTTCATCATAGCCGATAATTGACCCCAATCCGGAGTGTAAGAATGATTTAGAATTAAAAAATCCCCTAGGAACGAAAAAGCAGGCTTGGATGCTAACCAAAGCCTGCCTCTCGTATACTCACAAATTAACGATTCCATCGTTCGTTAAGCAGCTCGCCGTTGATGGCGGCCGCTGCCATGGCTCCCATCGAAGCGGCCGCAATGGCCTGATACATCTCGGTGGCTGCATCACCGGCGCTGTAGACGCCCGGCACGCTCGTTTTGCCGAAGGCATCAATGACCACACTTCCACCTTCGTTGATATTACAGCCTACAGCCGCCGGCAATTCAGAACCAGGGACCAGCTTCGGCGCGAAAAAGATGCCCGTGCACGGAATGACCGCTCCATCCTCCAATACGACTTGCCGTACCATCCCCTCGTTCGATTCAATGCGATGAATCGGGGAGTTGAATAGAGGGACGTCATGATCCTTTAATTCCTGCCGTTGTTCATCCGTCAGTTCATCCGGTCCGTTTGTACAGATGGTGTACCGATCGCTCCACCCTGCAATCACTTTGGCAAAATGCAGCGCCCCCGCACCCTTGGCAATGACGACGAGCGGTTGATCCCTCAATTCCCATCCATCGCAGTATGGGCAGACGAAGGCACTCTTTCCGTATACGTCGGCTAATCCGTTAACATCCAGCGGGCTGTCCTTCTTCCCAACGGCGAACAGCAGCTTTTTACTCCGGTATATCGTTCCCTCTCCCGTGGTAATCCGGAAATCACCGTCGACTCCCTCTACGGCGGCAGCTGTATTCTCTACGAAGCGGACGGAGGGATAGGCGGTAATCTGTTCTCTTGCTATGCGGCGAAACTCCGATGGGCTTGTGCCGTCTCTCGTAAGAAAACCGTGGGTTTCCCGCGTAACCCTGTTTCGCGGCTTTCCTTCGTCAATCAACACCACGTCTTTCCTCGCTCTTCCCAATACCAGCGCAGCATTCAATCCTGCCGGACCTCCGCCGATAATAACGACATCATGCAATTGCTCCGTCATGCACACCATCACCCTTCTGGATCTTTAATGTCCATATTATGAACGCAAGGCGACATGACTCCTTGTCTATTTCTCTTTGCCCAAGGAAAAATGCCAAGGACAAATCATATTATGGACTTATGACATCCATTATAGATAAACAAGATCTGTAATGCAATGCCCTCCTGCTATAAAAATTTTAAAAGTTGGTCGAGTCGTAATGCCGTTACCTCTATTTATACTTTACATACTCTATTGTGATATAGAAATTATCCTCATAGATAAGGAGAGTGATGGAATGGCAGCAAGCTTCAACAATTCATCCAAAACGCAAGGCGTATCCATTATTACCTGTACGAATCGCCCTAATTATATTAAAAACTTGTTCCATAATTTCGCTAGACAATCCCATGCCAAGAAAGAGCTCATTATCGTTGTCAACGATAGTACAATCGCCCTCTCCCCTTACCAGCAAATAGCCAACAAGCATCGAAACATACAAATCTACCGCATGCCGGAGCATGTCACTTTGGGTGCGTGCCTAAATTACGCCGTAAGCAAAACGAAATACGGCATCGTTGCCAAATTCGATGATGACGACTATTACGCCCCCCACTATTTGTCGGACAGCCTGAAGTCGTTAAGAAGATCGAACGCCGATATTATAGGGAAACGTGCACATTATATGTATTTACAAGGCTCCAAAACTCTAATTCTACGCTTTCCTAACGATGAAAATCGAACCGTAACCATGCTGCCGGGGGCTACGCTCATATTTAAGAAGCACGTCTTTAACAAAGTACGCTTTCCGAATCAAAGCGTCGGTGAAGACGATCTTTTTTGCACAAGAAGTAAAAGCAAGGGCTTCAAAGTCTATTCCGGCAACAAGTATCATTTTACGGCAGTGCGGCGGAAAAATTCATCCGGTCATACATGGATCATTAGCGATCAGGAACTCATGGCCAAGCACCCTAAAGTTCCGAATGTACGAGATTTCAAAAAATTCGTACAGCGGACGACCGGAGGCGGTCGAGCATGACGCACCGGTCATCATCCCCATCACAGCCTGCCGTATCGATCATCACCTGCACCAAAAGACCGGAATGCCTGCACAATCTGTTGGAGAATTACGCCAGACAGAATTACAGGAACAAAGAGTTAATCGTCATCTTAAATCATGGCAGTCTCAAGCTGCCGGAATATCAAATGGCTGCCAAGTCATATCGCAACGTCAGAATATATAGCAAACCGGAACGATTATCACTCGGCAGCTGCCTTAATTATGGAGTAAAGGTCTCCAAACACGGCCTCATTGCTAAATTTGACGATGATGACTATTACGCACCTGATTATTTGAACGAAAGCGTCCGTCTCATGATCAAGACTCGCGCTGATATTGTAGGAAAGAGAGCGCACTTCATGCAGCTTGCCGGACAAAAAGCTCTTCTGCACCGTTACCCTAACATGGCCAATCAATGGGTTCGCCTTGTTCAAGGGGCGACCATGCTGGTTAAACGGCATGTATTCGATCAAGTAGCGTTCCCGAATCAAAATCGCAGCGAGTGCGTCCAATTTTGTGCTGATTGTATAGCTCGTAACTATAGAATATATTCGGGAAGTCCGTATCATTTCTTAGCGAATCGAAGACGCAACTCCACCAATCACACCTGGATCGTCAGTGACAAGAATCTATTGACTCAACATGTTAAAAAGCTGAACGTAGACAATGCAAAGAAATTCGTGAGCAGAGGCTAAGCGCTGCATGAATCTAAAATGTGGCGAGCTCGAGTATGGCGTGTAGTTTGTTTAACTGAATCAGAAGAACGGTTAAGAGCCACTCCATTGGAGCGGCTCTCATTCATGCCTAGCGAATCGAACGTCTCATTTCAAATAAACGCCATAATCCAAGATGACATTCCCCTGCTCGTCCGGCATCATGAAACGGACTGGATGATAACGTTCAAAGAACCACGGGTTCTCGCCCAAGCTCCAGCCTTGTTCGGCGATTTTCGCCATGCATCGTTTATGAGGCTCCATACCGAACAGCTCCCCGTTATCCTTGCCATATAACCAACATATACCCGCAGCGCCTTCTTCCAGATCCGCATGGTCAAATCCTTCCGGCGCTTCGATATGCTTCGGGAAAAGCATACCGATCCAATATTCAAACTGAATCCCGTTCATTCGCATAAGACCATAAGAAGCACCCTCCGATTCCGGCAAACAACCAAGCTGCCCGATCTTTTCGAACCAGCCATTGGCGAACCATTCTTCCCACTGGTCCGCGAAGCTTCCTGCCGCATTTCGATGCTCGTCCGTATACCGTTTGCCGATCAAGCGCGCGGACGGGATCTGTTCTTTGTACACACTGGTAATTTCTGCTGCCATTTTCTTAACCTCCTGGGTTCATCTTTTTGAAATATTACTTAATCAAATTCTCGTCAATGCAAGGGAATCCTGCAAGGGAGCAGCCCGGTTTCAACTTTTGGCTTGGATTATGATAGTTGAGAACAGCGGTGTGAAATTGTTCAAATCGGAAGAGAACGGGTATGTAAGTTGTATTGTGTTGGAAGCATGTTTTCATTACGAAACCAGAAATTTTTAATATTGGATTTTGAAATGTTGATTATCCGGGAGGCGATCATTATGGAAGAGATCAAACCGATTCCGAAGGAAGAGGGACTTGATCATAGCTTGAATGTGCTGCGAGAAGGCTATTTGTTCATCACGAACCGAACCATCGGCTTTCAATCCGACATCTTCGAAACCCGTCTATTGGGGGAACGTGCCATCTGCATGCGCGGAGAAGAAGCGGCCAGGCTGTTCTATGACCGGGATAAGTTTGTGCGAAGCGGCGCAGCCCCGAAGCGCGTGCTGAAAACCCTGTTCGGCGAAGACGGGGTGCAGACGCTGGATGGCGAAGAACACCATCATCGCAAAGCCATGTTTATGTCCTTGATGTCCAGGGAAGCTCTTCATGACATGAGAGCAATCACCCGCAAACATTGGGAGCTTGCCGTAAGCCGGTGGGAATCCAAGGATAGCGTCAAGATTTATGAGGAGGCCCAGGAAATTCTCTGCCGTGTTGCTTGTGAGTGGGCGGCCGTGCCGCTTCCCGAAGCTGAAGCAGAGGAGAAAACGGGCTGGCTTGCTGCCATGATCGAGGCTACAGCGGCTTTTGGCATCAAGCATATGAAGGGAAGAAACGCCCGAACGAAGGCGGAAAAATGGATTCAGGAGCTCGTTGTCGACGTACGCAGCGGAAAAGCGGATCCGCCGCAGGGCAGCACGCTGCACACGATGTCTTGGCATCGCGATCTTCGCGGCGAACTTCTGGATAAAGAAACCGCAGCGGTAGAAATCATTAACATTCTCCGCCCGATCGTGGCCGTTGCCATTTACGTAAGCTTTACCGCCTTAGCTGTCATTCAGCAGGAGCATGAGCGCGAGAAATTGATGACGTCCGACGAGAAACGGCTCACGCATTTTGTCCAGGAGGTCCGGAGATTCTACCCGTTCTTCCCCTTTGCCCCAGCGCGTGCACGAAAGGACTTTACCTGGAACGGATATGCATTCGATAAAGGCGTGCTGACGATCCTTGATTTATACGGAACGAACCATCATCCCGGCCTATGGGATCAGCCGGAGCTGTTCAAGCCGGATCGCTTCGAACATTGGAACGGAAGCCCCTTTAACTTCATCCCTCAAGGCGGCGGAGATCATCATTCGGGACACCGCTGTGCCGGGGAATGGATTACGCTTGAGATCATGAAGGAGAGTCTGGACTTTCTGGCTAACCGGATGAGTTATGAAGTGCCCGTGCAGGACGTAAGCTTCAGCTTTCATGAGATGCCGTCTCTTCCTCACAGCCGGATCGTCATTCGAAAAGTAAAGGCCCTACATTAGGATGCGATGAATCCAAGGGCGCTTCCGAAATCGCATGTGGGATCCATAACCCACATGGCTGCATGGGAGAGAAAATTAAAGCTTGTACATTGCGCCGTCTGCATGTCACAATACACTAGAGACTGTCAGCATGAACCTATTCATCTAGTCGTTCGCTAACACGTTCTCGGCTGCCCCTGCATTATAGCGCGGCGGCCGTACAATCAACCTATTTTGAATGGGAGGACCGCAATCATGAAAACGATGAAACTAGGAAGCAGTTCACTGGAAGTACCTGTTGTAGCCGTTGGTTGCATGCGCATAAATTCGCTGGAAAAAGCCGAAGCCGAACGTTTCGTGCAATCCGCACTGGAGGAAGGAGCCAACTTCTTCGACCATGCCGACATATATGGCGGCGGAGCTTGCGAGGAGATTTTTGCAGATGCGATACATATGAATGCGGAAGTCCGCGAGAAGATCATTCTTCAATCCAAATGCGGTATCCGTCAGGGCATGTTCGATTTCTCCAAAGAGCATATCTTGAATTCCGTCGACGGCATTCTCAAAAGACTTCGTACCGAATATCTCGACGTTCTCCTGCTCCACCGTCCGGATGCTTTGGTTGAGCCTGAAGAGGTGGCTGAAGCATTCGATCAGCTCGAGAGCTCGGGGAAAGTGCGTCATTTCGGCGTATCCAACCAGAATCCGATGCAGATCCAGCTGTTGAAAAAAGCGGTGAAGCAGCCGCTCGTGGCCAACCAGCTGCAGCTTAGCATCACCAATACCACCATGATACAAAGCGGAATCAACGTGAATATGGAGAACGACGCCGCGGTTAACCGCGATGGCAGCGTTCTGGATTTCTGCAGACTGAACGACATTACGATTCAGCCTTGGTCGCCTTTCCAATACGGGTTCTTCGAAGGCGTATTCCTTGGAAGCGACAAGTTCCCTGAGCTTAACCAGAAGATTGATGAAATCGCTGAAAAATATAACGTTACCAATACGACGATTGCCATTGCTTGGCTTCTTCGCCACCCTGCACAAATGCAGCCCATCATCGGAACGATGAATATCAACCGTTTGAAGGACTGCATCAAAGCAGGCGATGTCACGTTGACTCGCGAGGAATGGTACGCCATTTACCGCGCGGCCGGCAACATCCTTCCTTAAGCCATAACTGAGAACGGCCTCCCATCGACTTCGATGGGAGGCCGTTTCATTATTATGGCTGGGGAGAAGATGACAACGATAAGGGTCCTTTTGCACAATTTTCCAAGGATGGACGACCTCCTGAACCTTACAGTTGTGCAATGCTCCGCCCCGCCTGCCTTCCCGTAAACAGGCAGCCGCCCAAAAACGTTCCCTCCAATGCACGGTAACCATGAACGCCCCCACCACCAAAGCCGGCCGCTTCTCCGACCGCGTAGAGCCCGGGAACCGGTTCGCCGAATGCACTCAGCACCCTCCCCGAGAGATCCGTTTGAAGCCCGCCCAGTGTTTTTCGGCTAAGAATATGCAGGCGTACCGCAATCAATGGACCATGGGCCGGATCAAGAAATTTATGCGGCTTGGCTACGCGCACCAAACGATCGCCTATATAATTCCTTGCTCCCCGGAGCGCCGTGATCTGCAGATCCTTGGTAAAAGCCTGGTCCATCTCGCGGTCTCTTGCGGCAAGCTGACGCTTCAAATCGTCCAGCTTGACCAGATCGCTGCCTGCAAGCTTATTCATGCCGTCCACAAGCTCGGGCAGTGAATCGGCGACAACAAAATCCTCGCCGTGATCCAGAAATGCCTGCACAGGGCCAGGAATGCCCGAGCCAACTCTTCCCAGCACTTTACGGATGCTCTTTCCGGTCAAATCCGGGTTTTGTTCCGAGCCGGACAGGGCAAATTCCTTCTCAATGACCTTTCTGGTCAGAAGAAACCAGGAATAGTCAAAGCCCGTATCCTGAATGGCTTTCAGGGTTCCCAGCGTATCGAAGCCCGGGAAATTCGGAGCAGGAAGCCGTTGCCCCTTGGCATCAAGCCATACTGACGATGGACCCGGCAGTATCCGGATGCCGTGCTTGGACCATACCGGGTCCCAGTTCTTAATCCCTTCCGTGTAGTGCCACATCCGGTCTCGATTGACGACCCGCCCGCCGGCTTGCTCCGTTATTCCCAGCATCCGTCCGTCCACATGCGCGGGAACGCCGGAGAGCATCGCTCGTGGAGGCTTGCCTAACCGGGACGGCCAATGCTGCCTGATCAGCTCATGGTTGGCGCCGATGCCTCCGCTGGAGACAACCACAGCCTCCGCATAATATTCATAGTCGCCAACGACCTCGCGGGAGCTTTCTTCGCCCCGGCCGGCCGAACTCGGTGCAAGTACCGAGCCCCTTACTCCGATGACGGCATTCTCGCGCGTAATCAGCTCATCGACTTGGTGACGCGGACGATAATCAACTACGCCGGAACGGATGGCGTCTCTGACCCTGGACTCAAATGGCTGTACGACACCTGGCCCTGTTCCCCACACAATATGAAAACGCGGAACGGAATTGCCGTGGCCCTCGGCGAGATATCCGCCGCGTTCCGCCCAGCCAACGACTGGGAAGAACCGAATTCCTAACGAATGCAGCCATGCCCGCTTTTCGCCGGCGGCAAAGTCGACATAAGCCTCGGCCCATTTCCGCCCCCACAGATCCTCGTCCTCCTCCCGATCGAAACCAGCGGCTCCCATCCAATCCTGCCATGCCAGTTCACGGGAATCCCGGATCCCCAGTCTTCTCTGCTCGGGCGAATCGACAAGGAATAAACCGCCAAAAGACCACCATGCCTGCCCGCCAATAGAGCTTTCCGGTTCCTGGTCAAGCAGCAGCACCCGCTTGCCGGCCTCGGCCATTTCGGCGGTAGCCACGAGACCCGATAAGCCGGCTCCTACCACGATGACGTCATATTTCATGCGTCTCCCCCGTTCTTTCCCTTTTCTAAAACAAGTAATGTCAACTTCACTCCAGCTTGATCGTTACAGATGGCGTTAACATGATATTCTTTGCGGTGTAAGCGTTTTCCTCTCGCGACGGCATAAAATCGGCTATTCTCGAATGCCGGGTCCGTATTATTGTATGCCTACCCATCCCCGCTAACATGTTCCACAGCAAAATAAAGTGAACCCCAAATCAAGAAGGGTTCACTCCATGGTTAAAAGTATCTTCGTATCGTTCTAGCGTAATTGTAGGCTGCGCATCTCCTCATGTCTGCACAAGGGTTAACCGGTCTTCTCCTGCGCCTCCGCCGCCAGTTTCAGGAGCTGCTCTCGGACCCGCACCACTTCTCCAATGATCAGCAGGGCCGGATTTTTCACGTTCATCCGATGAGAAATCCTGTAGATGGTTCCGAGCGTACCCGTGAAGATTCTCTCTTCTGCCCAGGTTCCCTGCTCGACGATGGCAGCGGGAGTCCACGGCTGCTTGCCATGAGCGATCATCTCTTTACAGATGCCGTCCATTCTGCTGACACCCATGTACACCACGAGCGTATCCACGCTGTGCGCCAGCAAGTCCCACCTCACGCTCTGCTCATTACCATGGCAGCTCGTTCCGCTGACAAAAGCAACCGAGGTACTGGCTCCCCGGTGAGTCAGAGGAATTCCTGCGGACGAGGAAGCACCCACAGCCGAGGTAACGCCTGGCACGAATTCGAAGGGAATGCCGCGTGCAGCCAATTCGCAAGCTTCCTCTCCCCCTCGACCGAAGATCAGCGGGTCGCCTCCCTTGAGTCTGACGACATGATGACCATCAAGGGCAAAGGCCACCATGTTCTCGTTGATCTTTTCCTGCGGAAGAGAATGGCGTCCGGGTGCCTTGCCGCAGTATACAAGCAAAGCATCCTTCTTCGCGTAACTCAACAGCTCATCGTTCACCAACCGATCGTACATGATGACGTCCGCTTCCTGGATACGCCGGAGGGCTTTCAGCGTAATCAGCTCCGGGTCTCCCGGACCTGCGCCGACGATATACACCATGCCCGGCCTCATCGTCTGATCTCGACGGAAACTGCCGTCGCCTCCATTATTCCGCGGCCTGAATAGCCGGTCGCCATCCGCGCAACCCCGCGTCTCTTGCCGAATCCATATTGGGCAAAGTACAGCATCGCCCCGGTAAATACCGATCCGCCGATAAAGCTACCTATAAGCACGGGGATTTGATTCCAGAGCCACGCCTTCTTCTGCAGAACGGCTAACGGTAAGAGCGCAAAGCTTCCGGTGACCAGCTCTAAGCCCAGCACTACAATGATGACGAAGCCAACCGGAAATAGGAGCGCGCCCGCCATCGGGATATTCGTTTGGGTCGAAGCCGTAAATGCTAGCGTGGTGGCGCATGCCAGGATAGCGCCGGACAGTATGCCGCGAATAAGCATCTGCGAAGTCTTCAACCGCGCCTTCGCGGCCCCAGCCTCGATCATGTCATGCATCACCTGATCCGGTTTCACGTAATCCATGTCGGTCTACTCCTTCTAATGAAATCAATCCTTAACATTTATGACAGCCTCAAACATGACAGCGGAATATGACTGACAATGCGTTAAGCTGTACGATCCAGCAAGTAAATCGCGCCGCTTGCCGGATCCACTTCTATCTGATAAGTGTTTACATGACCCGTGTCCGGCTCTTGAGCCTGTCCGCTGCACAGATCGATTTTCCAATCATGCAGTGGACAGTGCACTTGCTTCCCGCACACCATACCTTCCGAAAGCTTGCCTCCTTTATGCGGGCACTTGTTTTCGACGGCCAGAATATTCCCGTCCGACAAGCGGAACAGCGCAATTTCCGTTCCCCCGATTTCAATGGTTCTTGATCCCTTAGGATCGATTTCGTTCACGTATCCTACATGCAGTTTCGCCATATTGGTTCTCCCCCTATTTCGTCACAGCTTCGGCGTCAGGCAAAGGCACGAAATTTTTACGAAGCCCGCTGTCTGACGTAATCTCCTTCCACGGATCCTTTTGCTTGCTTAAAGCCAGCTTTATTCTGGAAACAAGAGCGGCGCGGTCCTCTTTCTTCTCCAATGCTTTTTTCACATGGTCCAGGCCCACTCGCTCGATCCAAACCGACGTCCGTTCATTCCATTGTGCGTTTTCGCGGTAATATTGGATAAAGGCTCCGGCCCATTCGACTACCTCGTCTTCGGTCTTTACGACGCATAACAATTCCGTGGCCCGGACATGAACGCCTCCATTGCCGCCGACGTGCAGTTCCCAGCCGCCATCAATTGCCACAACGCCAAAATCCTTAATGGTGGCTTCCGCGCAGTTCCGAGGACATCCGGAAACCGCCAGTTTCACTTTGGCCGGGGTGCTCAGCCGCTCAAATTCTTTCTCCAAACGCACGCCCATACCTATGGAGTCCTGCGTGCCGAATCGGCAAAACGTGGACCCTACGCAAGTTTTAACCGTACGGAGGGCTTTACCGTAGGCATAACCGGAAGGCATATCCAGCTCCTCCCACATCCTCGGCAGATCCTCCTTCTTGACGCCGAGCAGATCGATCCGCTGTCCGCCCGTAATCTTGACCATCGGCACATCGAATTTTTCTGCAATCTCGGCGATTTTCTTTAGCTCCGAAGGCGACGTCACCCCACCGTATATCCGAGGCACCACGGAATACGTGCCGTCCTTCTGAATGTTGGCATGGTACCGCTCGTTCGTGAAACGGGATTCCTTCTCGTCCACGTAGGATTCCGGAAACAGCATGCCGAGATAGTAGTTCAGCGATGGACGGCACTTGGAGCACCCCTCCGGATTGTCCCATCCCAGCACATTCATCACTTCTTTCACGGTACCCAGTCCAAGACGGGTGATCTCGGTGATAATTTCATCTCTCCCCAGCGAAGTACATCCGCATATCCCTTCTTTTACCGGCTCCCCGGCAGCATCCCCGGCGTATAATTGAACGAGTCCCTCGACAAGAGGTTTGCAGCCGCCGCAGGATCCCGAAGCTTTGGTACAAGCTTTAACGGATGCGACGGTATTGCAGTTCTTCGTAAGAATGGCATCTTTGATCGCTTCTTTCGATACGCCGTTACAGCCGCAAATGATCTCATCATCCGCCAGCTGAGCCAGCCGCTGCTCCGGTGATACAACGCCTGCATTAGGCGCGAAGCCTAACAGAAGCTCTTTCTCTCTGCCCCTGATGGATTCCCCGCTCTTCATGAGCGAAAACAGCTTCGGTCCATCCCCCGTATCGCCGAACATAACAGCCCCGATGAGCCGGTCTTCGCGGACGACGATTTTTTTGTATACCCCTTCGACCTCGTCTTGATATCGCATGGATCTGGTTCCTTCCGGGTCTGCAAAATGACCTGCGGAGAATACATCCACGCCGGATACCTTTAATTTCGTTGACGTGACGGAACCGGCATATCCACTCGTCTCCACACCTGCCAGATGCTTGGCGAGTACCGCTCCTTGTTCGTACAGCGGGGCTACAAGACCATAAGCGATGCCCCGATGCTCCGCGCATTCGCCCACCGCATAGACGTCGGGGACGTTCGTCTCCATATAGTCGTTAACGACGATCCCGCGATTAACCTCGATCCCGGAGGACTGTGCCAAAGAGACGTTTGGCTTGATCCCGACGGCCATCACGATCAGATCGGTCTCGACGCTGCTCCCGTCCGTAAAATGGAGCGCCCTCACCCGCTTCCGACCCGAGATCGATTCCGAATTTTTATTCAGAAAAAACGTCATTCCTTGTGTTTCGAGTTCACGCTGCAGCATTTTGGCTGCCGTCTCGTCCAATTGCCGTTCCATTAAATAGGGATTCAGGTGAACCACGGATACATCCATGCCCAGATGCAGAAGACCTCGAGCGGCCTCCAGGCCCAAGAGGCCTCCCCCGATGACCACCGCTTTCTTATATTGCTGCGACGTCTTCACCATCGTTTCGCAATCCTGGATGTCCCTAAAGGCGATCACGCCTTCCTTGTCGGCACCCGGCAAAGGCAGCATAAACGGATTGGAGCCGGTCGCAATAATCAAAGCATCATATGGAGCGACAGCTCCTTGTTCGGAGAATACTTTGCGATGCAGCGTGTCGATCCGGTTCACCGTATGTCCTGCATGCAATTGGATCCGGTTCTCCTTGTACCAATCCCAGTCATTAATCATGATTTCCTTCAGATCGGTTCCGCCTGCGAGGACGGATGACAGCATGATCCGATTGTAGTTCGGATGAGGCTCCGCTCCGAATATCGTAATCTCATACGCTTCGGGCGCAAGCTTGATTAAATGCTCGATAGCCCGTACTCCTGCCATGCCATTCCCGATCATCACTAACTTCTTTTTTGTCATGGTTCGCTCTCCCTCCGTCTAACACCTTCGATATACTCATCCATCAACAAATCTTAAAAAACCAAAATAGCCTGCATTCGATCCAGTAGAGTTGGCACACTCTTACCGGGAACGAAAACAGGCTTCTTTGCCGCTAATGGGATACAACGTTGTATCCGGGAAGTATAAAGTTCTTGAGGGAAATATACACTACGCATTTGAGTTCTGTCAACATATTTGACACGAAATTAAGAAAATTAATTAATTATCGACATCCGCTTGTGATTTATGTTATATAAATTAACATAGTTTCTGTTTTGTGCTAAAGCTTAACCTCTGACAGGATTTCATTTATGAAGGGAGCGTCAATCCATGCGTTCATTGCTGGTTATCCACCATCCGGTCCCTGCTTCAGAGCGAAGTGACACAGCTGCCAAGGCGCTTCTTCCGGAATTTATCCTTCGTTCATACGGCTATAAGATCCACCTTGCTCGCAATGAGAAGCAAGCGTTGGCCGGAATCATGGAGGCTGACGGAACGGTTCTCCATCTTCCGGTCTCCTCGATCAAGCCATGGTGCAGTACCCTTGAACAACAAAAGCGCGTGCCGGTTCTGTGGTGGTGCAGCGATCATGCCGCTTCGCAATCTCTCGAAGCATGTGAAGATGATGTTACAATTGATGGACTTTTATTTCCCTCCATGAAGGAGCACGAGCTGCATTGGACGCTTCATTTTAGTTCAAAGCATTTTTACGAACGTCAACAGTGGCATGACGAAAAAACGCAGCTCCTAGCCCGCATTGAAGAACGAAAATGGATTGATATGGCCAAAGGCATTTTATGCGAAATGAAACAAATTTCGGAATCCGAAGCTTACGATGTCCTGCGCAAACAGGCGATGAATGAAAGAAAAAGAATGGTGGACGTCGCCACCTCGATCGTTAAGCTGTATCAATTGCTGCAAGAGACCGGTTCAGGAGGTGCCAAAAAATCATGATCCACTTATTGAAAGAAGTCGGCCGCGGCAAACGCGGCGCTCGGGACCTGACTTACGAGGAAGCGCTTCAGGCTGCAGCATCGATACTAGGTGCACAGGCTACTCCTGCGCAGATCGGCGCTTTTTTCATCGCTGAACGCATCAAGATGGAAAGCGTGGAAGAATTGGAAGCCTTCGTGAAGGTCAGTCGTGAATATGCGGACCGTTCGTTTCTACATGCGGGTATCGACTGCGCAGGTCCTTATGACGGCAGAAAGTCATCTTTTTTCTCGACGCTAGCCACTGCTTTTGTCCTCGCGGCTGCCGATCTCCCTGTTACGCTGCACGGGACTGCATCCCTCCCTCCAAAGTGGGGGATTACCTTGTCCGATATACTCGCGGCGAATGGAATAACCGGACCGGCATTGGCAAAAGACTCATGCATCCGGGCGGCCAAACGGACGGGCGTATTATATGTAGATGCGGAAGAATGGTGCCCTCCGCTTAAGCACCTTCGCCCGATTCGCGAGGAACTGGGGATGCGGACCGTACTCAACACGGCGGAAAAGTTTGTCGATTATTCCCATTCCCCTTATTTAACCTTCGGTGTATACCATAATACGGTTTTTGACCGGTTAAGCCGACTGATCATGAAACTCGATTACCGTAAAGCGATCATTATTCAAGGCAGTGAAGGCTCCGATGAATTATTCATTCACCGGCCAACGCGGACATACCGGATCGAGAACGGCAAGGCCAGCCTGCAGATCATCGATCCCGAGGCGTACGGGCTAGATGTGCCGGTTCCGGACATCGGCTGGACTCCTTCCGAACAAGCTGACGCTACGGCGGAGGTTCTGCTGGGCAAAGGGGACCTCGCATTTATCTACCAGGTGCTGCTGAATGGTGCGGTACGTTTACAGTTGGCGGACAAAGTCAGCTCCGTCGAAGAAGGAATATATACCTGCAAAGCATTGCTGGACTCAGGGAAACCGTGGGAGTTATATAGCAAATGGTTGTCCTTGCTCATAGAATCCGATGTGGTCTCGCCAATGGGAAGGCATGCCTCGCAATGAACGGAAGAAACCCGCACCGAGTAAACGGTGCGGGTTTTTGTCATAACCTATTAAACTCCAAATCCGAATCCGAAAGCAGACAAGATGATGACCAAGAGAATAAAGAGAACCAGCACCGCTCCAACCGATCCGTATCCTCCGCCATTGTAACCGGCAACTTCACCCATGGTTCTAACCTCCTTTATTTTCGGAACACAATATCCTATGCTTGTTATATGAAAGAGTTTAGACTTTAGAGCAAAAAATAAAAACATGGGTTATTGCATCGACCGGATCTAATGCAGAGCTTCTATTTTTGAGCAAGCATATTTTGGGCATAGCGAAGAATATCAGACTTGACGTCTTCCGCCCAAATGCTGTAACGAATCTGTTGCTCCTCATCCACCCAATCCAGGTGATCCCTTCCCTTCGAGTCGGCGGTGTAGACACATTCGACACCGTTAATGACGATGGTTTCCTTGGATTCGTTCGGTTTCTCCTGCGGTACGGGCGTTCCGCCTATCGGCTGTTCGGGAACGAGATCACTCGCTACGACTTGAAGCTTTACTTTGCCTTTTTCATAGTTCAGAATCGCGGCGGATGCTTCATTTACCTTCATGATCTCGGAATACACGAACTTCTCGCCGTTTCCAGCCTTCCCCTTCAATTCCTTGTCCAGCTTCTTGTACAAGCTCGACGTTCTTTCAGGACTCTTTAAGTATACAACCGCGTTCTTGAAAGTGTACCCTTTCGGCAAGGCTGCAGGCTTGGTCAGGGACGGTGCACTCATTGCCTTCGACTTCGCCAAATAATCCGTATACTTAGTGAAAGCAAAGCCTTTGGATGCGAAGTAGATTTGATCTGTCCGGTTAAATTCCTGATCGGCAGCATAGTAGGCAATCATCTGACCTGGCTTAAGCCTGTCGACCAAGTCCGTGATTTGATCGTCATATGAAACGATTCCCTTCTCCGGTTTGGCAGATATCGTCTTCGATATCGATACGCTTTCGGTACTGGCTGCGTATGCGTTGACGGATCCGACCATCATCGTGGCTGCGAGAAATAATGCGACTTTCATCTTGTTTTTTATCATGTTACCATTCGTGCTCCTTTCGGCGGCAAAGCCTTTTGAGTTTTATTAACATCTCATATAACACCTTGCCGTCATCAAAAGGGACATCCTGTAAAAAATCGGATGCCTTTACGGAATAAGCCCTGCCGCAATCTTCGCAAACTCATCCTTGGACAACGGATCCTTTGGGTCATCCGTAATTATATACAGCACCTCTTCATTGTCGCTTAGCCAAGTCAAGCTGCGCGAAGGGCTGGATGGACTGGCTGACAGAATCATTTCTTTCCCTTTCACCTTTATTTTTACGGCTTGGTTTGTGGGCACCCCGGCCTTGGAGCCCTTCTCTCGGGCAAAAGCTACCATCTTGATCCGATTTTCGCCTTTACGATATTCCATTCCTGTAGATGCAATCTTGAACCAAGGAACAATCTTATAGAACAGTCCCTGTTCTTCATCCGACTTCTCTGCCTGCTCTTTGAGTTCGTTCAGAAGAGTTTCATACTCCGGTGTGCCCCATACGGGATTGTTCCTAATCTGAATCTGTCCATAATCATAACGATACCCTTTCGGTACATAATCAGGCTCTTGAAGCACGGGAGCGCCTTTTTCCTCGATTTCTTCTGCGAGTTCCTGATAATTTGAATGCTTAGTCAACATATAAAAATAATTCAGAGGTTGTTCTTTGACGAGTGGCGTCATGTGCAGGTCCTTGATATAAAATACCGCCTGTTCTCCCGGCTTTAACCTCTTTCTCAGCTCTTCTTCCGTCTCTTTCACACGTTTGGCGTTATATTCCGATTCGGAATATTTCCATGGCTTTATGGTAGACAGAATGACTTCGCCTTCCTTGTTCTTGATCTGTATCAAATAATGACTGGCGTAAACACTAAGCGACGAAAGAATCAAAATCGCAGTAAGCATTGCAATCATTAAGGTTTTCTTCCGATTGCCGTCATTTCTTCCGTGTTTCTTCCGGTGAATTCGTCGCACTTTTTGCATGATAGCGGGAGTCACGTCTACTTCTTCATCCACGGAGTGCATTTCCATGCTTCTCAGAATTCGATCTTGCTCCGGCTGTCCCGAATCTCGCATAACCCCGTCCCCTCCTTCTCCTGGATCAGTTGGATGACTTTCTGTTTCATTCGAGCATATTTTTTCTTCACCGCGCTTAGATTCTTATCCAGAATCTGCGCAATCTCCGTAAATGGTTTATCTTCAAAGACCCGCAACACAAGCAGATTTCGCTCCTCTGCCGAGAGCTTGGTCATGGCATATTCCAACGGTTCGCTAAACCACTTGCGCTCCAGCGTCTCTTCCACGCTATCAGCATAACCCGCCGGTTTGATCAGTCGGCTTACTCGCATGCGAACCCGTCGCTTACGAAGAATATTGAGACAATGATGATATCCAATCTTGTATAACCATGATGAGAATGAAACTTTGGCTTCATAGGTATAAAGCTTGGTAAACGCTTTGATGAAGATATCCTGGACGGCATCCTGCGCATCCTGCTTGCAGCCGAGCATTCGGCAGCAATATAGGTAAATCTGTTTTTTGTACGTTTCGACGATAGGCTCGAAACAATCCACCTCTCCGGCCTTAACACGTCTCACGTACTCCTCGATCGAATCCAATTCGAAGACGCACCTCCGTGTAAATCTTATTTACGTCTGTATAACCCCTCATCTTCCAAAAAAGGGACACCCGAAAACATAAATAAAAAAACAACTCATACCTCAAGTATGAATTGTTTTTCCGCCATGTCGATCACTTCTTTTGTTTAGAAGACATATATGTGTGTCGGACTTTACACCCGCGATGATACAAACTGAAAGATCAGCATCTCTTTGTCGTCCCTCGTTGCAACAAATTCCTGCATGGGAGAGGGCGAAACATAATTGTGCATCGTCTTTCTCCAGAATGCCTGAGCCCGCTTATTGCGATCGGTGGCATTCGTCTGGACTTCCCAGCTGCCGGCATGCTTCCTGAACACTTGCGATGCAGCATTCTCAGCAACATGTTTACCCCGGAAGGGTTTCATAACAAAAAACTCATTCATGTAAAATTCACTGCCAAAAGTGTATGGCGGGGTTGCGACGAGGGCGAACCCTGCCGGAGTACCTTCCACTCGAATCAGATAGGGAAACAAAACCGAGGGCTTCTCCCACCATATATCAAAAACTCGATTCTGGTCATATAAGGTTCTAGTATCGTCATCCTCAAAGACGCCGTATCGATTCGGCTTCCACTCCCATATCTCCGATAAATCATGCAAATATAGCGGATATAGATTGTTAATCATAAATTTGGCGGAAGCGTCGGTTAACTCCACGGTAACTTTCATATAATTTCCTCCATCCTAGACATATTCCAAACGCTTGAAATACTGCATTCTGCTATCTATAAAACCTTCATCAAAGTCGGCAATGCCCACAAATTCCGAATCGCGAAAACATAGACCAAAGAGCCAAAGCTGCCGAACGGCAACAAATACAGGGACGGCAGCAAGATCATTTTCGCTGAGAGATCTGACGCTACAATACCCTCTCAGAAAAGCGTCCCATAATCTTTCCGCTTCCTCCGGGTCATGTCTGCTATGTATTTCTCTGGCGAGCCTAAACTCCGCAATATCGTAAGCTCTCCAGCCGTAACCGCATAAATCAAAATCATAATGGGTCAGCTTTCCGTCCTCTGTCCATGCAGCATTCGTATTGCCGTGCAAATCTCCGTGGCACACGCCCCAATCTAAACCTTGAACCTTGAGGTCCGAAATTCGTTTCTTTAGTTCCGTTGCCATTTCACTAAGGTAGTTACAATCGGTTAACCGATGCTTCATATAGGATCTGATGATGGAGAAAGGCTGATCTATAAGAAACACCATATCCAGCCGTTCCCTTGCAAACCGACTTTCAAATTGATCCGCCGCCTTATGCAAATGGCCAATGGATTCACCGAACCGGTAACTGTCCGCTGCGGCGTGAATCGGCATCTCGTGTCCTTCCGCATATTGAAATAGAACCCCGTACCGGGTTCCCTCCATGACGTTAAATCCGCTAAGGTACGCGCCGTCTTTTCCCGGAATGGGCTCTGACACGCTGATCCCGTTCGCACTGAGAAACCGCAGCAATTCCAATTCAAACTCGATGTCAGGCCGGCTTCTTCGATCAGCCCTATAGATACGGAAGATATACTTATCAACATCTGTTTCTATTGCGTACGTATCGTTCATCCCCCGCAAGAAATACTGAATTTTCACAACGGAACCGATCTCATAATTGTGTTGGATATGTAACCCTACCGCTTGTTTGGACAGAAGCGAGTAAGTGACAGGAAATAAACTCAATCCAAATCCCTCCTTGCACTCAAGGGTATCATCCTAAACAAACTCTTATATATAGGCCGTATGATTATAATTAATTTTTATATAAACAGTGGCACGTCATAATAACAAATGACAATTAGATCTCATGATTTCTGACGCAACAGAAGCACGCAAAAAGAAGCAGCCCGATGACTGCCTCTTTTTATTCAATAACCTGCATATCCGAACGGATGCAGACTTAATGATTTAAATCGTATAAACCAGGTGCGTGCTCGTTGGCCAGCTCCGGCAATACAGGTAACGGGAAACCCTCCGGCGGTTGAACCACTTGTAATTCTCCGCCGTTTCTGCTAGGTGTTTGACCGCTGAAAATTTCGCCGATGCGTGTGTCATCCAGCCTGAAATTGAACTGAGCGTTATGGAAACCCATATCAACGTATTTCTGACATTCCGGGTATTTATGGATGTCATAATTCGGAACGGGAAATATTTTGCCCCATTCCACGCCAAGCGTCTCCAACGCTTTTGCAAAAGCATTTTGATGTGCATTATCCCGTACGATGAGGAAAGCCAGCGTTTCGCGGAAGGCCTTGTTCGTGCTCATCTCATAAATTCGTGTTTTTTGAAGCACTCCCGTAGATTCAAGTACAATATTATCGAGCAAATTACCAACCAGATTGCCGTGATCGTACACGTAATTTCCCATCCACGGGTTTCCGGCGGCGTCCACAGGCAAAGAACTTTGGGCTCCCATAATAAAATGATGCGGATTCGCATGTTGGATCGCTTCGTTCAGCGGGGCCGCGTCCATCCCGGAGTTTCCCGCTCCTTCTGCTCCAGCACCGGTAAGCAGCTGGTTGATTGTATGTTGGACCAATTCGACATGGCTGATTTCTTCCAAAAAAACACCGCGGATCAAGTCGCGGTACTGCGTTGCCTTTCCTCGAAAATTGCTGCTCTGAAAGAAAAACTGCATCATCGTCCGCATTTCGCCGAACCGGCCGCCTAACGTTTCTTGCAGGACTTTGGCAGCTGCGGGATCTGGTTTATCCGGAACGATCAGGTTGATTAGATCCTCTTTATAAAAATACATATGCATATCCTCCGCTTCTTCTAAATTGTCATGTATCAAGTTTGCCTAGGCCTCTCTTTTTCCATGCGTCTGCACCCGATACAATGATTTCCTGCAAATTCTCCTAGAACTTCAATCTGATTTTTTGAAAGAATGAAACAATGACCTCCTGTACATAATGACTCTGTTTGGATAAATATTAAAGGAGCGATTGGGATGGGTATATTAAGCGGCAACCCTAAGGATGAACCCATGCATTACGGGGAGATTTTTAGCGTTTGGGAAACCTCCATGCTGGCAAAGGGCATGGTTTCCTGCTACGAGGCTTATTTGAATCACGCGGGAGATAAAGACCTAAAAAAAATACTTCATGATCTGCTGGATCAGGCGAAACTCGAGATTAAAGAATGCGACGAGCTGCTAACCGACAACGGAATCCCGCCTGCACCGGGGCTTCCCGAAAGACCCCCTGTCAAACTTGAGGATATTCCGGCTGGCGCAAGATTCACGGATCCGGAAATCGCGGCCAAAATCGCAGCGGATACCTCGCTCGGACTGGTATCATGCAGTCAAATCATGGGACAATCGATCCGTGAGGATATCGGTGCGTTATTCGCTAAATATCATCTCGCCAAGACGGCCCAAGGTGTGCGAATCCTTCAGATGAATAAAGAAAAAGGCTGGCTTATTCCGCCGCCGCTTCAAATCAAGAGACCCGAATAAACATGGCGTTAAACACCAAAACACTCTGAGCTTTATCAGCTCAGAGTGTTTGCTGTTTCTAACTTCTTATTGCCAATTGACTGGCGCCCGACTACTAAGCCTGCTGCTTCTTGACAGGCTGATGATCACGCAGGAGCCAGATGTGAAAGAAATATTCAAAGATCCCGGCTAACACCACTATGAGTAGAATCACCGGGAATTCCAACGTCCAGTTCGCCAATTCACTAATAAGCCACAGCAGGACGAGTACAAGTCCTGCGTCCGCGATGGTTGCAACCATATTATTGGTTCTTGGCAAAATTAATAGGTCACCCACGAGATAAGACGCAACGCCTATTCCCAGCGCGGCAATCGCGGCTGATGCAAACGTGGCATTGGATAGCCCGACGATGATGGCCGTAATCATCGCGCCATGGACAAATAGCTTAACCAGTACCTTGTCCATCCTGATCACTCCTGTCATTGATTTATGTTTTTTCGCTTGTATAATCTATAACCCAATTTTATCCTTTCAAACTTCTCCTTTGATGAATACAACCCCCAGCAAGCGGTCTCTCAGTCAATCAGACAGTTGGCACCTGAATCTCTTGAAACGCTGAGCCTTGCCGATCCACAAGCCAAAGAAGCAGCGATCAACGCTGCTTCTTTTTGTTAACCTATTCCCTCACTCCAGCGAGGCTTCCATGTTCCGACTGAAGCTGTTTGGCCGACGGAGGGCTTATGGCCTGCTGGCGGCCAATGAGGAACATACCGAGAACGACCAGAATGCCTCCGCCCCACTGCTCCCATCCTGCGGGTTCTTTTAGTACCATGACAGATAACAATAGAGCCGTGAAAGGCATCATGCCGGAAAAAGCGGCAGCTGTTGAAACATGGCAGCGCTTGATGCCGGCATACCACATGATGAACGCCACGGCCGTCACGATCGGACCATACCATATCAGTGCCAGCCATTCTCGTAACCCGATGGTTGCCAAAGAATTGACAGGATCCTCGGAACCTGCGGGAATCAAGCATAATAGGAAGGCGATCGCCGAGACGAGCGTCGTTTGGACTACAGGATGCATGGCATGGTTTGGGGAAGCCGTTTGCTTCACCGAACCGATACGGGATAGCAGGTTAAAGCCGGATTCGCTTAGAGCCGCGCAGAGCACCAGCAAGTTCCCATATATGTGCTGCACCTTGAAAGAAAGGCCGGGCGTGAGCATTCCTTGTAATACGAGGATGCCTCCTACCGTGCTGAGAATGCCTGCCAGCTTGCTGCCGCTAACCGATTCCTTCAGGAGCATGAATGCCAACATCACGGTAAAAGCGGGCGTAGTCCCCGTGAGTATTCCGGCTTCTGCCGTGCTAGTATGAAGAAGGCCATGCAGTAGAAGCATCCGGAACAGAAACATACCCAAGAGCGCCTGAAAAAACAGATACCCCCATTCGCCCCATGACAGCCTGCCAACCGTTCTCCTCAAATCCTTCATGCAAAAAGGAAGCAAGCATAACAGAGCCAGCAATAAGCTGGCCGCCGTTATCGTAAACGTACCTAACTTTCCGTTCAACAGCCACGCCGTGATGACAGAGGTTCCTGCCAGCGTGAAAGCCCCCATTAAATAAAGCATCCCTTTCCATCGTTCCAACATGATCACATCCCCTAAAAATCTCCAATCGATGGCCGCTAATCTATGCTACAATCATAGGAAATTAACTGGTATGATAAAAGAGCCAGTTGATCACAAATATAAGCATACCAGTCGGAGGCCGAGCCAGCATGTGGGGAATCAAATTAGATCGGAACAGCGAAGTTTCGCTCAAACGCCAAATTTATTTGGCCATAAGGGATAGGATCGTTCAAGGAAACCTGCAGTCAGGAGAAGCCGTCCCCTCTTCCCGTCAATTGGCCAGGGATCTGAACGTATCTCGTGCCACGGTCAACGAAGCTCTGGACATGCTGAACGTCGAGGGCTATGTGGTCAGCAGGCAAGGAGCGCCGACGCGCGTAGCCTCAGGCATCGTGCTGGATCCTCCGACTGACGCCGCACCGCGGACGCAGAAAGAAGGTCCTCCTGACTTTGCAGCGGATTTTCGCACGGGCCAGCCAGAACTGAGGTTATTCCCGCGGTACGCATGGCAGCAGATTTCATCGAAAACCCTTGGCGGCATGAGCTCCGCCCTGCTGGGTTATACGGGTCCCCAGGGCCTGTCGGCGCTGCGCAATGAAATCGCTTTATGGCTATTTCGCAGCAAAGGACTCAGCGTGGATGCCCAGGATATATACATAACGGCAGGCGCGACGCATGCGCTCAGCATCCTTGCCGATTTGCTCTTTCGGGACCGTCAGGAGATATGGTTTGAAGATCCTTGCAATATCGAGATGCTGCAGACGTTTATCAATAAAGGGTATCGCATACGTCCAGTTCCCGTGGACGAATGCGGCATGCAAACAGATCTGCTGGGAGGCAAATCAAGTGGTCCCGTGTATGTCACCCCCTCCCACCAATTTCCACTTGGCGGTATCCTGCCGGCCGATCGGCGCGCTGCCCTTATTCGTTACGCCAGAAAGAACGACAGCTATATCATTGAGGACGATTATGACAGCGAGTTCAGATATTACGGGGATTCCGTCTCGCCTTTATATGCCATGGATCCCGATAGGGTGGTCTATGTCGGCACATTCAGCAAGGTTCTATTCCCTGCGCTTCGCATCGGTTACGCGGTGGTTCCCCGTCGGCTTCAACAAAGCTGGGGCCGGTTACGTACCCATACCGATGTGCAAAATCCCCCTTTTGAACAGGCTGCTTTGGCCGAATTTTTACATACCCGGAAATTTGACAGGCATATCGGGAAAATGCGTAAGATCTACGGCGAACGCAGGCAGGTCCTCTTGTCTTCATTACATGAACACTTTGGAGATGAGTGGCGTTCTTGGGGAGATGCAACCGGTTTGCATCTTGCCGTAGAGTTTCCCGGGGCTGTCTTTGACGAGGCTTTCAGGCAGAGGATCAGGCAAGATCGAATACGCATCACGCCGCTGGATTATCACAGCATTCAAAAAGGTCTCCACGCCAACAAGCTGCTGTTTGGCTACGGCCATCTTGAGCCTGGTGAGATCCGTGACGGAATGATGCTCCTGCATGCTTATTTAAAGGATCACGGATACATATAAAACAGGCTGCCATCAGGCAGCCTTGTTCATGATACATTCCTATTCCGCTAATCCACTTCGTATAGGCTCTATATCTGAAGTCTCCGCCATAGCCAAGTTCTTCGCAGCCGTTTCGGCTTCCTGAAAAGCCTTCTCCAGAATTTGACTTCGATCCAGAATGGCATTCCCTTGTGCCCGGATGATCTGATAATCCATGATCCCCATGAAATTAAACATGGATTTAAGGTACTTATGTGAATATTCCACCTCGGTATACCAGTCATTATTCGTGTAGATGGCGTCACTTGCCTGAATGACCAGCAAACGGCGGCCATCCGTTAGCAAACCTTCCGAACCGTTCTCCGTGTATCGAAACGTCTCACGCGCGATGAGGATGTTGTCGATATAATCCTTAAGCTTGGACGGTACGTTGAAATTGTGCAATGGCATGGCAATGACATACTTCCGCGCATCCTTAAACTGCCTCAGGATGACGGACATCCGGTCCGTGATCTGCTGCTCCTCTTCGTTAAGCGGCCCCCCTCTTCCCTGTTTGCTCCATGCCTCAAGAACCCTGTAGTCAATCGCAGGTATATGATCGCGGTATAAATCTACCTGTTCGATTATCCCTGCTGGATTCCATTTCGTGTACGCCTCTACAAAATGCTGAAGCACCTGTAAACTGACAGAGGCCGCTGCTTCCACCTTCGGATGAGCATTAATAATGAGCATTTTTTCCATTCAATTTCTCTCCTTTTCGTCTATTCCAACATATAGACAAATAAGGCAATGCGATTGTGACATCAGCCGGCGTACTTTTCTTGCATAAAGCAGAGGCTGCAATGGAAATGATATCTAACATTAAGTATGGCGGAGGAGCGGATGCAGATATGAACCTCAATGAAAGCCTGGCTGAATATTTCAAAGCGAATGCCGATTATTTCAATGTTGAAGTTCGATTGCTGCAATATCATGTCCAGGTGATCGGTTTGGATTCATTAGTGGATATTCCCCAGAGCATCGCATCGCTTCAAACCCAAACCTCGAATCTAACCGAAACCGCCCTGCCGCCCGCTGATCTGCTTAAAATCGTGGGCGAGCTTGTTGAACCCAAATTGGAAGTGGTTGTTCCCGACATCATGAAGGGCCACCTGATCATTCTGGAACCTGCGTCCGGATCCTGCAGCGCCGTTCTTCCGATATCGAAAGCTGTCACCCGCTCCGTCGCATCTCCCGAAACCGAGAACACATTATACGGCTCCAGCAGCGCCTTTCTGGAAGATATCAATACGAACATCGGCATTCTTCGAAAACATTGCACCGGATCTTCCTTGCAAGTGGAAACGTACACCGTCGGGAAGAGCCATCCCAAATCTTTATTATTAATTTATCAGAAAAATAAGATCAAACCCCGGTTATTACAATCCATTCAAGCAAAAATCAAATCAGGTCTGGATCAGGATGTTCATCATATCCAGCAGCTCGAAAAGATGCTTGGCGTCAACGCGTGGTCGCTCGTAACCAACTTCAACATGACGGAACTTCCGCAGAATGCAGCACACTCCCTGGAGCAGGGCAAGGCCGTGTTAATGCTTGACCGTTATCCGTTCGCGATCATTATCCCCAGCCTTGTCATGGATATGTTCTGCATGAAGGACGATCATAATTACCCCCTCCCCTTCATGTACCTGATCCGAACCTTGAGAGTCGTCGGCGTCCTGATCGCGACGATTATTCCCGGACTCTATGTTGCCCTGGTATCCGTCAATCCCGAGGTTCTTCGGCTTCAACTGGCCCTCTCGATTGCTAACAGCCGACAGGAGGTCCCTTATCCCGCCTTTGTCGAGACGCTGCTGCTCCTTATCGTTCTCGAGCTCATCCTGGAAGCGAGTGTCCGTCTGCCTAAAAGCGTGGGTCCTACCATTACGATGGTAGGCGGTATCATACTTGGCCAAGCTGCCGTATCCGCCAAACTCGTCAGCAACCTGTTGATTATTGTGCTGGCGGGTACAACCATAGCTTCTTCTACGGTGGTAGGTTTCCAAAACTCCGTATCCGTGCGAGTGTTCAAGTATCTGCTGATCATACTGTCCGCCATCTACGGCATGCTGGGATTGCTTGCTGGAATCGTTGTCATCTGTGCGTATATGGGCCATCAAAAAAGTATGGGGATTCCTTACTTGTCGTTACCTACATTGAATCAGAAGGATGAGCGAAATGGATAAGAACGGTTATCAAGCAACCATCCTGTACGTGGTTTGTCATATGGGGCTTATTTTTTTTCTCTATCCTTCCGACATGTTTTCCGGCATGGACATGGGCCACTGGATCGGAATCTCCATCAGCTATGCGCTGCATGCAGTTGCCCTTTATATGTACATTAAAGGTCTGAAATGGGCCTCCCAGCCGAATGTCGTGGAGATGTTCCGCAGCACCGGCAAATACCTTGCGTGGATCCTATTGCTTCCTGCTTTCTTTTACTTCGGCATCGCTATCATCGTAGCACTTAGGGCCTATTCCGAGATGTTAACTCTGGTCTTCTTATCGAACACGCCGCTGTGGGCGGTCCAGCTGTTATTGATTGCCATTGCTTTACTCATGGCGTGGCAAGGAATGTCCAGCATGGCGCGAACCAGTGTCCTCTTGGTTGTCTTGTTCACGTTCCCCATTTTGTTTGTTCTCTGCTTTGGCTTTCAGAATGTGGATTGGTATTACCTGCTGCCGCTCATTGACCCGGAGCAAACCTTACGTTTCATAGCGAAGCCTAATTTTCTGGTCAGTTTATTCGTTTACGCAGGCGGCTCCTTTTTCCTGGGACTGCTGCCTCCATCCATACATATCAGTCTCAAGAAAATGATGCTGGGCTGCCTTCTGCTGCTGCCCATGTTCTTCTTATCGGTCTATTTGCCGCTTCTGACCTTTGGGCAAGCCACCGCCGAGCTATACCAATTTCCTATGCTGATGACCATAGACACCGTGAATATCACCTGGCTGTTGTTTGATCGGATCACGATTTTCTTCTTGTTAAGTCTGATGGCATTTGCACTGCTGTACTTGGGAGTTACCTTATGGGTTCTTGCGACGCTAGCCCAGAGGGCCGTCCCGAACGTCCCCAACGTCTATCTGTTGATTGCGCTGACCGCCGGTTTGTTTGTTATATCCTTAGCTATCCCCAACTGGAATTACCTCAAAAATCTGCAGGTGTGGATTATTCCTCTGCGGTTGTATATTTTCCTGGTGCTTCCCCTGATCACGTTTCTTATCGGATGGCGGCACAAACACAAAGCAAGTCGTGCAACGGAGGTAACCTGAAATGGACAATCCGGTCAACATCCGCCATCCCTTGAAGTGCTTTCTCATGCTCGCTGCCCTGCTCCCCTTGCTTTCGGGCTGCTGGGATAACAAAGATATTAACCATCGCTCGCTACCGGTGATCATGGGCATTTCGTTAACGGAAGAGAATCAATATAAGGTGTTTCTGGACATTCCGGTCACGAATGAAACCAGCACCGTCAATATCGTTTCGGATACGGGCAACACCATCAATGAAATCATTGATCATATGAGCATGAACATGGAGACTCAGGTGGATCTGCTGCATTTGAAAATCGTCATCGTGGATAAGAACTTTGCCAGCAAGGGCATGGAAGACATTATTTCCGCGTTTAATCGGTCAAGGGACATCTCATCCAAAACGCTTTTAGCGATCTGCGATGAAGAGCTTGATCAATTCTTTTCAAAGATGCAGGCGAAATCGGAGCACAGCGGCAGCATCGTATATGATTTTTTTGAAAAAAACGCCGGATGGAACCCCCAGTTAGCGGACACGCGCGTATGGCAAATGTTTCGAAGCATTCATTCTTATACGCATGACGTGATCGTCCCGATCATTCGCTCAGGCAGATCCACCAGTATCGAATGCGTAGGCTCAGCCATCATCAAGAATGGCAGGATGACAGGCCGAATCGGGCCCGACGAAACCCTTGTTGCCAATGCCTTTTACGGAAAAAGCGCATTCGGGAAGGTCGAGGTTATGAACAGCGCCACCGTTCAAATCATTAGCAACAGGCTGACCCATCGCAGCTGGATGAAGGATGGAAGACCTTACCTTCGAAGCCATCTCAGGCTGAAAGTCACCATCCTGGACTCCAGGGGACACCCGACGGAAGAGCAGATCAACGGGAAGCTGGAAGAACTGCTCACCACCAGGCTGAATCAGATGTTTAAGCAAACGCAAAAAGAACAAGCGGATATACTGGCCTTGGGACAACATTTCAGAAACCACCTGACCCGGGAACAACTGCAGGATTGGAGAACGACATATTATCCCGATCTGGATTTCAAGCTGAGCGTTTCGACCGTCATTGAGAATCGTGGCAATCTTAAGAGCCTGTAGGTCCCGAAAAACGATCAGAACTCAAAACAAAAAGAGCCGCGCCTGCGGCCCTTTTTGTTTTGGATGAGCTGGATGCTGCAAGATTTTTGACGTGATCCTTGCCTCCCGGGTAATGCCTTTGTATTCCTTCTTCAACGGTTTATGTTGAATGGAACAGGATCTCGCGTAAAGCGTCCAGCAAACCTTGATTTTCTTCCGCGGTTCCTACCGAAATCCGAATATGACGCGGAAGCCCCCACCCTTTGGCTGACCGGACGATGATCCCCCGTTCCAGCAGCTGATGGTATATGATATCTGCATGTTCGCCAAGCTCTGCCAGAATGAAATTGCTCATGCTCTCGACATAAGGAATCGATAATCGGCTCAGTCCCTCATAGATTTGGAGCCTCCCTTGTTCATTCATCCGGCGGGATGCATCGACATGCTCTTCATCTCCGAGCGCGGCCGCTGCCGCTGCCTGTGCCAATGCATTCACGTTAAAGGGCTCCTTAACCTGCAGCAGCGTGCGGATGATCCCTTCGGAAGCAGTGCCGTACCCGACTCGAATGCCCGCTAGCCCGTAAATTTTAGAGAAGGTGTTGAGGGTGATGACCGGATAACCCGACTTGATGAAATCGATGCCGTCCGAATAATCGGAGGCCGTGGCATAATGGCGGTATGCGGTATCAATGACCACCAGCACGCGATCCGGAAGGCTGTCGAGCAGCTTTCTCATTTCGGACTCTGGCATGTAGGTGCCTGTAGGATTATTCGGGGTGCACAGGTAAACGATTTTGGTACGTTCCGTAATGACGGCCAGCATATCTTCAGCAGAGAAAGCATATGGCTCGCGCAGCGGCACCTTAATGACCGTGCCCGACATGAGAAATGCACCAAATTCGTATTCGCTAAATGTCGGATCGGGCACCACAATCTCGTCGCCAGGCTCCAGATACGCCCGTGAAATCAGCATGATCAACTCATCTCCGCCGTTCGTCACGATGAATTGATTCGCTGCCAATCCTAGGTGCCGGCCAAGCGCTTGCGCAAGAACCGACGAGCGTTCATCGGGATAACGGTGCAGGTCAGGCAGCTGATTCTGAATGGCTTGCAATGCTTTTGGCGAAGGACCGAGCGAATTTTCATTGGAAGCCAGCTTAATGACGCGATCCAGTCCGTATTCTTGCTGCACTTCCCAGATGGGTTTACCCGCCGTGTAAGGCTTCAGACGTCCTAGCGCCGGCCGCGGCGTTATTTGAGGCTCCGACCCTTCCCCTGCTCTAGTCAATGTTTTCTCCCCCTAACATGATTTATGGTGCCATTGCTTATGGGCCACTTCTATATCTCGCTGTAATCGATCTCCAGAAACTGCTCGACTTCCTTCTCCCAGCGATTCTCGACAAAATCAACATGCTGAGGATGCACATTGTAGGCTTCATAATCGGCTTCGCTCGCAAACTTCATGGAGAAGCCGTAATCGTATGTATTTTTGGGACTGATTTGCTTGAATACCTTAAACTCCTGAACCGTCGGAATCGTGCTGAGGGCAGCTCGTCCGTCCTCCAGGAAACGATGCTCCTCCTCCGAGCCTTTCTCGTGCTTAAGCGAAAAAATAACGGAATGAATCAAGCGGTTTGATGACATATTAGTCCAACTCCTTCTCTTTTTCTGGGCAAGAATTACATCATATTATAACGGCAAAGGCCAAAAAAATCGCTACTAAAAAGGCACCCTTTTCCAAAAAAATTGGAACAGGGTGCCTAGCACAGGCAGATTCATCGGCAGCACTATTTTGCCTTTTGATTGTGATTCGCCAGCAAATCAAGCAAATAGGCTTTCAAGTCAACCATACGTAAATGCGGAGGCTTTTCGTTTGTTCCGACAATGATCAGCGGAACAAGCGATTCCATGTGGCGAATCGATCCGTGGCCCCCGCCCCCCTCATGGGTCGGAGAGCTTCGATCCGCCAATTCGTATCCCGGTTTAGCTGTGACCACCAAGAATTGTCCTTTATGGGAGTTCAGCGCCCCTGACAATCTTGCCAGCACATCCGGATATTGCCCGTAGTCCAAAGTGCGAGTCTGGGCATTCAATTGAAGGTCCAGCACTTCGGCATCCAACTTCACGGTCCACGCTTGTTTATAACGGTCGATCAGGCTGCCCTTCTCTTTATACTGGAGCTCCTTATACGTGGATCCCTGCATGGCGTGAATCCATTCGTCTTCTTTCCATGCAACAAAATCGATGCGGTCATCCTTGCTTATGATTTCGGCCAAGCTTCGCAACGTACGATCCGGCTTGAACTTATATACGTAAGCCATCGTTTCATTCACCGCCAGCGCAATCTCGGTTTCATCCTTGAGATCCTCACCCGGCTTTAATATGCGGATGCCCTTCAGCATAGCAGGCAAATCAATCTCCGAACGCTGCTCACGTGGAAGAAGCTGCGTCATGCCGCTATCCCCGGCGATGACGAATATAGCCTCTTCGAACGCTTTTTCCGGCGATCCGAACGACTTCAGTAAGGATTGAAGCTGCTGATCCACCTTTTTGACGCCTTCGAGCTCCGACGGCCCCTTTTTATGAAGCTTCTGGTCCAAGTCCGGCAAATATACATACAAAAAATCCGGCAGCTTATCAGCTTGGATCAGATAGTTTACGGCCCCTATCGCGAACTTATTGTTCATCCCCATCCGTTCGGTGAGATCGTCAGGCAATTTCTCGTTACCGTCGAAGGGATTGGACAGAGCTCCCAAGGTTAAAAAATCCGGGCCTTTAACTTTTATATTTTTCTGCAGCGACGTCGGCCCCTGTATCCAATCCGGGATCGTCAGCGTATGCTCGGTCGTTCCGCGATATACCAAGCCGTTGATCGACCCCGATTTCAAGCCCCTGCGGGCTAAATCTTCGTGGATCGTACGCGAATCCGCATGTAAATGCTTCCCGTTCAGATGGATTAACGCATCGGTCAGGACCGGATTGATCCCCTGCCTTAAGATTTCCATCGGTCCGGTGCCGTAATTGATCAATTTTTTATCGTCGGTCGAGTACCATAACAGACCCGGAACGCCATGTACGTTCGGATAGGCTCCCGTTAACATCGTGCTGTCGATCGTAACGGACATCGTAGGAAAAGAGCTGACCAGATCCTTGTAGTATTGCCCATGTTCAATCAAGGTTTGAAAAGTGGGCAGCTGCTTTTGGGATATGCCCTTATCGATGGCCTGAGCCATTAGGGAGTCGATCATCAAAAATATGACTTTCTTATGCGTCGCTCCTTGTTCGGATTTTACCCGCAGCAAATCCTGCTCGGCAGGTTGTTTGTGCTGGCATCCCATTACCGTGATCAATACAAGAGACAGCATTCCGAATAAGATGTTTTGTATACGCATTTCCATTCACCACCTTCGTACATTTTGTCACAGAGATGGGAATGTCATGCAAGGGATATTTTGCATATTCGCAGCATGTTCAAACTTAAAAAAAGAGAGGACGCTTATCGCCCTCTCTCCCATGGTCTGTATCAATAATCCGCTGCCGTCCCCTGCGTTTTCGTCAGTTTGAAGAACGATCCTGCACCTAGCACGGAGGTGGCGAAGAGGATGGCACCCATCGGCACGGCGGTGGATTCGTTAATCCCGACCAGCGGTGACACCATCGAACCCAGCATTAAGGGAAGCAAACCGATGACTGCGCTCGCGCTTCCAGCCCGATGACCCTGGTTCTCCATGGCTAGCGTAAATGTACTGGTAGCTACCATGCCGATCGTGATCATATACGTAAAGATCAAGATGACAATGACCGCAAGAGGTCCTTTGAGCATCGTCATGATCAGCAGCAGCAAGGTTGCACTTACCGAGACCATAACCCCGATCCGAAGCAGGCTCCGCTCATGTATGATGCCGCCAAAACGGCCAATGATGAAACTGCCTGTTATAATGGCGATTCCATTGATTCCGAACAGAATGCTAAAGACTTGCGGCGACACTCCGTAAATGCCTTGATATACAAAGGGAGTACCGGAAACGTAAGCGAAGCTTCCCCCGTGAATGAAGCCTACCGTCAACGCGTAACCGATAAAGGAACGATCCTTGAACAGGCTTCCCATCGTACGTACCGAATGGGCCAAGGAGCTTGGCGTTCTTCTCTCGCGCGGCAACGTTTCCTGTAGCCGTATGGCCACGATCAATACGATGACTGCCCCGAACAAACTTAAAAAATAAAAGATGGAATGCCAGCTCGCTCCCGGCATTAGCAATATGGCCCCGCCGGACATCGGCGCAACCATGGGAGCAACCGCGTTGATGACGGATAATAAGGCAAAAAACTTCGTAAGCTCGCGGCCGCTGAACACATCCCTTACAACGGCGCGCGAGATGACCAGACCTGCCGCTGCGGTAAAGCCCTGCAAGAATCTGGCGATGACAAGCGCCGTAATATGGGGTGCCAAAGCGCAGAACAAGGAGGAAAGGGCAAACAAGACCAGCGAAATGATGAGCGGCTTTCTTCTTCCTTGCGCATCGCTGATAGGTCCCACAATGATCTGGCCGACCGCAAGGCCGATCAGGCAGGATGTCAAGCTTAACTGGACGAGCGATGCACGCGCGCCTAAGTCATCGGCGATTTCGGGAAAGCTGGGCAAATACATGTCGATATTAAACGGTCCTAATATGCCGAGCAAGCTAAGGAGCAAGGCTAATCCGAGGCGTTCTTTTCCTGTCGGGTTATGAAGCATAATGTGTCAAACACCTCTACTCTATGATTTTGTATTACATATCCTGTCATTGACTTGTCCATAAAATAGTAAAACTGCAAGGCTGAACTCCCTATGTATCCCAGCCGACAAAAGAAAAGCCCGGTTCGAATCAAACCGTGCTCTTCCCGCTTTTATAGAGGATCCGATTAACCTTTTCGGAGCTCAGCATCATGATCAGGGCAAACAACAGGATGACGACGGGAAACAACCCGATGGATATCTGGGCTGCAACGATCCCAAAGAGCGGGGGCAGTATCGTTGTGCCTGTGTAGGCAACAGCCATTTGATACCCCATGATTTTGGATGATTGGGCTCTGCCGAAGCGCGCCGGCGTTTCATGCAGCATGCAAGGAAATATGGGCGCTAGGCCGAGTCCGATGACAATTAAACCGATGAGGGACAGATAGGGATGCAGCGGCAGCAATAACAGGACGGCCCCTGCAATAGCCGTCACCTGCCCGGCCCGTATGAGAGTGAGATTGTTGATCTTCAGCGTCACGAATCCGGTTATGAAGCGGCCGACCGTAATGCCTCCGTAATACATGGATACCCAGACTGCCGCTGTTTCCAAAGGGAGCCCCCTGGTCCCTACCAGAAAGCTTGCTCCCCATAAACCGACGGTCACTTCAACACCGCAATAGAACAAAAATGCCAGCAAGGTAACCTTTACCCCTTTGATCTGCAGCGGATTGCCGCGTTTCTGGACCATGGCTTCCCCTCTGCTCGCGGAGTCGGTTCCCGTGTGTACGTCCTGCATGCCTTGAGGCTGATGTCGGCTCGCCACGATCTTCCATAGCGGTAACGTAAGCAGCAGGATGAAGACCAGCGCGAATTGCAGGATCGATACGGTATAATATCCGTCTCTCCATGCATTGCCGGTCCCCATGGAATAGGACATGATGATCGGTCCTAACGTTGCGCCGACGCCCCAGAAGCAGTGCAGCCAGCTCATATGATGGGCCTTATAGTGGTTTGCCACGTAATTGTTCAACCCTGCATCAACTGCTCCTGCGCCTAGACCAAGGGGAATCGCCAACAGAATGAGCCAGAACAACGATGGCGCAAACGAAAACCCGAGCAGCGCGCTGGCCGTCAGCAAGCAGCTGATAAGCGTAACGATCCCCGTCCCGAAGCGTTCGATCACGCTTCCGCTGACCAGGCTGGACACGATCGTGCCTCCGGTTACCATCATCGACAGTAAACCCGCGGATTCAAAGGCCGCCCCGATATCCGGCTGCATGGCCGGCCAGGCGACACCAAGCAGCGAATCCGGAAGCCCTAAACTAATGAAGGCAAGATAAATAATAAGAAGAAAAAATGTTACCACCATGAAGGTCCTTTCAACGTTGTTATCAATTTGGCAATATTCATCTATTCTAAACCTTGTTCGGTCTTATGAAAAGGCCAGGCACGGCTTTTGTCCTCGAAAGCGGCGCGCTGAATGAAATGTCAGGAATGGAACGCCTTCCAGAATTCACCTTCGGTATTGATGATATCCCGGATCTGTGCGAACGGAATGGTGAATGTCGGAAAACCCGCGGCGTAAGGAGCAATCTCGTAAGGCGCAAACACCAGATGAATCGCATGATCCGTCACATAGAAGGACTGGTCGGGAGCGATTCCCGTATAACTGTCCGGAAACACGTACGAATACTGAGGATCCTCCTTGATCTGCTTGCCGACAATCCGGCTGAGCTCCTGCACATAATCGCTGCCTGGCTTAAACAAATCCTTCAGCGAATACATGCTGCCGTTCCCCAGGTTAATCAAGGCAAAGGTTCGTGTCGGCATGCCATGCGCGGCACCGAAGGGATAATGATAACCGTTCAGCTCGAGTACAAGCAGCTGGTCCTTGTAGAATATGACGTCAAAATCGCCTGTATAAGCATATTCCAGCTGCTGGTCGGCCGGGATGGACTTTACTTGAGACATATCTTTAAGCTTGTTATTAACCGCTTGCTCGGCAGTCCGATCCCTCATTCCCTCGATCTGAGGATAATAAACTAAGTAATCCGGATTGGGTTTATACTTCTCCTCTGCGACCTGATAAGGAGGCTGTAACGGAATTACCGTATTCTGCTTCCAGATGACGCGGCCCGATCGATCCAGATACGACAGCCTCTGATCGACCATGGCCTTTATCAAGCCGCCTGGTTCCAGCGTAAATGAACCGCTGCCGTTAACGCGGGGATATCCCGGTGCCGGTCGGCCTGATCGATCGATGAAATACGTCTGCATCGCATCATATACCGAGGCCAAACCGTGCGTGAATTCAAGAACGTCACGATATACATAATCGGACAGCCTCTTTCCTTCCCAATCGGCAATGGCATAGATAGATCCAATATACGGCTGTTCCGGATCGATCGCACGCCCGAGTGCAAACCGGTCTTCCTTCAAATCCCGGATGTCGTTATATTCCGGCTGGATCACCCATGTTCCCTGTTTATTAATGACGCCATACTTCGATCGGTAATCTTCAGCCGTGTTAACGATAGCTCTGCCGTGATGGAAAGGAAATGCCGAAGAAAAAGCCGGCGGGATGACAACGTTTCCCTGTTCATCGATATAACCGTACTTGCCGGCGCTTTCCCTCTGGAAGGCCAGCATGCCCTCACCTAGCGGTCCAACGTAAGCGAACGGATAGGTGGCCAATTGGCGTCCCTGGGGATCGATGAGGGCATACAGATTTTCTTTTATTTTCACAACGGCTTTGCCGCCTGCAAAATCATTCGCTTCCTCATACTGCGCAGGGATCGCCTCCTGACCCTCGGCATCGAGGTAGCCGTATCGGCTGTTTGCGCCATCTCCGCCGCCGGAATCGGTAACATCGAAAACGGCTCTTCCTTCGCTAAGCCCCGCGATATACGGATAACTCCGCCTTGTCAGCACTCGCCCTTGTTCGTTGATCATCTGAAAGCCTTGACGATCGATCACGGTCGCTCGATGTTCCAAGAATGGGCTAATGGATTGATACGTGGGCTTCACGACGAAACGGGCGAACCGGTCGATGAGCCCATAAAGGCCGCCTGCGCCAACGACTGCAAGGCCATTGTCCTGGAAATCCTGAGCATCCTCATACTTGGGTTGAATGACCATGCTGCCGCTACGGTCAATGTATCCCCACTTTGTTCCGCTCGTTGTTTTCACGGATGCCGGATATAAGCGGCCAAGGGTCTGCGATTTCCCCCTGCTTGCCAGCATTTCCTTGATCCGGCTCTCAAGCTCAAGCAGAATCTCGCGTGAAGGGTAAGGCTCTGCGAACTCAAGTGCTTTACGGACCGACACAAGCGCGGCCTCCGTCATCCCTGCCCGGTATTGCGCGTCTGCCAAGTAGTACCAATAATAAGCGTAATCCGGATGTTCGTGCGTCAATCTCTCGTAATACTGAACGACGGCAGGAAAATAATAAGGGTAAGCATCCGTTGCAAGCACTAACGTTCCTCGGTCCCACCTGACCACTTCGACTCGATACGCTTCTCCCGTATCGTGGATCCATAACGCGATTTCAGCAAGACCATCCGATCCCGCCGGACCGGGCAGATCCACGATATCGATATAACTGAAATTCACGTCAGCAGGCGCGATATCCTTATATCCCTCCGAAGTCCATGCGTAGATCGACAATTTGGACCAGATAGAGCCGAGCTGCCAACCTACGATTACATGGTTCAGGCTAGGGTTTAACATGGGAGCTGCCGTCAGTAAAGTAACCCCATACCCCTGTCCCATGACATTGGCAACGACTTCGTAACCAGCATTTCGATAAAGCAGCACAAATAGATATAATGCTTCATTCAATCGATACACTCCAACGATTTCAGGCACCTGATCTCCCGTAAGATCGGCGGTTATGACGGCAGCATGTTTGGCAGTATGACCCATGTGTACAATTTCCGCGCCGTTTGGCAGATAAACCTTAACCATCTGAACCAGCTGCGGATCATAAACGGACATGAAGTTTTCCTCCCTATTCGCAAGCTTTCTCGCCTAATCGTATGCAGACGATTGTCAAATATGCGCTAACGCGAGAGGGAGACGGCGCTTCACGCGACATGTTTCGTTGCGGACCGTTAACTAAAAACGACCCGATCGCGGTTTAGCGATCAGATCGTCATTATCGTTCAGAATGGTTTGCTCACCATGAGGTATAAAATAACGAACGGCAGCAGTGTTGCTATCGTCCCGCCTACCGCCCAATACGTTGAAGCTCGCTTATAACTTGCTGATATTCCTCCATCCTCTACGGACTGCAAACTATGCCGAATCATTCCTTTTTGCAGAGGAATCAATATGCCCGCCCACAGAATTCCCGTAATGCCGAACAAAACCAAGGAAGCCGTAAGCCAGCTCATCCCGCTCATTCCATATCCGGCTTGCATGGCCATCACTATGCCTGAAACGATGATCAGCAGCAGGCCTGGAAGCGTGAACACGGCATCGGCTAACATGACATTTTTTACCGTCTGATAGATTTCTGCAGGATCCCCTTTCAGGTCCGCCCGTACCTTCCAGAATGCTGCCGTGACGATATTGCCCAGAAACAATACGCATCCGGCAATGTGAAGAAATAACCATAACGTCATCAGTCATCCCCCTCCTTCCGATGCCCGGGCCGCAATATATCGATGATGAAATCCGAATATTCCTTCGTGCTGAATACATCGCTTGTTACGCCGATAAGTCCCCGCATCCGCAATCCGAAAGACAACAGCTCAAACAGCTCCGCCGTCCGTTCCGCATCGATGGATTTCGTTATGACGCCGGCTTCCTGGCCCGTAACAATCCATTCCTTGGAAGTGGCTCTCGCTTCCCTGTAGAAGCCAGCCACAATGTCGGCAATTTCCGGCTGATCGCTTTTGCCGATCAGGTACATCAAGATCAGGTTGCTGACATCGTCCCTGCTTTCCAGTCTCGACATGCCGTTTGCAATGGCATTCATCGGCCCGTCAAACTGTTTAATGTCCCCTTGCTTGTTCACCTCGTTCATGAACTGCTCGTTCTGTTCGGCAAGCTTTGCTCTTAACACGAGGACAAACAGCTCATCCTTGCTTGAAACATAATGAAAAATAGCTCCCTTGGACAAGCCGGAACGCTTCATGATGTCATTGAGCGTGGTTCGGCTTGCGCCCTGCTCACGTATCAGTTCTTCCGTGGCTTCAAGCAGTATTCGCTTGGTCTGCTCTCGTCGTTCTTCCTGCTTCATCTGTTATCCTCCTTGATGATGGTTGGTTACCCCTGAGGCGGAAGCCATCCCGCCATGATGACCGCCGCCAAGAACACGATTTGCATCAGCGTTCTCGGTCCGATCGGAGTGGCCGGCTTGCCGTCGAGCGGCAACCGGTGTTTTGCAGCAAACACATTGGCCGGAAACATGGCCAGCAGCATAAGAGCCAGGCCTGAAGAGGCGAAGGCGGTCGTGGCCGGAATAAGGATCAGAATAGCTCCCGCAATCTCCAGCACCCCGGTGACGGTAACGACAAGCGCGGCATTAGGGATCCCCGGCGGGACCATCGCGATCAGATCGGCTCGCCGTTTTCCCCAATGGGCAGAAGCCGTAATCAGGAACATGACCGCAACCGCTAACCTGAGCGAATTAACCCAATCATTCGTATACTCCCAACCTGCAAAGCCCAGTGCCCGAAACAAAAGAAGCGACACGAACATTGCAATAAACGGTATCATGGCCTTCACCAACCTTCCGTGAATTTGTAAATCCATTATATATACCGACCGGCGGTTTGTAAATATAAAAATACAACATTTTTCCAAACCTCCACGGCAAGCCTCGTATGAAAAAGTAAAAAAGCCAAGCCGGTTGCGTCCCAACCCGGCTTGGCCCTTTCTTTTTACGATCCATTCAAGCGTCCGCTAGCTATGGCTTTTTTCTACATACATTCGAAATAGCAGAATATACAACACCGTGCTGATCAAGGCCGATAACAGTATGATGCCGAATACGCCCATCGGCGGTACCCAAGCTGACAGAAATACCGTCACCGGCGCCAGCAATCTTCCTACCGTAAACTGCAAGCTGTCAGCTCCCATATACTGCCCTCTTGCATGCTCCGGCGCATAATGGCTGATAAAGCTTTGCGTCACCGGCGAGCGGACAATTTCCCCGAAAGTAAAAATAATGGTTACGAAGAATAAAAACCAGATGTTGGTGTTCAGCCCAAGCGCAAACGTGCCTACACCGGATAACAAGGAAGAAAGAACGAATACGTCACGCTCCTTCCAGTTCCGAAACCACTTGGTTACCGGAAGAATAAATAGAACGAACAGGAGCCCGTTAAGGCCCAGTACCCACCCAAGAATCTCCGTGCTCGATAACATTAGCGAATGACCGTTCCAAGAGAACAGCGTCTGGGATGGCACATAATCGATGACATATACCGCCAAATACAGGTCCAGCTGCATGATGGTCACTAGGGCAAATATCCCTGCCAGTATGTATACCAGAAACACTTTATCCCGAAAAATGATGCCATATCCCTTCCACTGCGCCTTGAACACCTGAGGGATCGAATCAGATCGCTCCGGACTCTTCGCTGAAGCCGGCAAGGTTTCCCGAACAATAAAGTAAATCGCGATGAAATAGACCAGCAATACGACTGAACATGACCACAGGAGCTCTTGCCGATACTGAAAAAAGAAAATGGCTCCAAGTGCCGGACCAAGCACGGCCCCTAAGTTGTTCGCCGTCGTAAACGTTGCGAATACCTGCCGTCGTTCTTGAACGGGAACCAAATCCGCTACCATCGCCGAACTGGCCGGCCTGTAGATGGCTCCCCCGAATCCGATGCCGATAAATGCGGCATAATCGGTCCAGTGCGAAGGCGACAGCGCGAACAGCGCAAACATGACCGTTTGCAGCGAGGCACCAAGCAGCATGACGGGGCGTCGTCCCAGCCGATCGGCTAAAGCGCCGCCGAGGAGGCTGCCAACGATGCTGAATATCGGAGGAACCGTCATTAGGATTCCCGCGATATGATTGCCTAGAGCAGCGCCGAAATATACCGTTATGAAAGGAAAATACATCCAAAACAGCATATTGAACAGCGCTTCGCCGAATAATCGAACCTTTAAATTGGTATTCCATAATCGTATTGGCATAAAACTCCCTCTCTTCAGTCCCAACAGCCCAAGTTAAACATTGGCGATGCAGTTTCTATCCCGGCCGGGTATTACAAACTATAGGGCATTTTCCTGGAAAAATATAGACTTATATTTAACGCTGAGTTATACTAATAATATCAAAGCCGAATATAGTGATTTTCAATTTAGATGACCCATAAAACGAACATTTGTTCCAAATACAAAAGACGCTCCCCTCGGAGCGTCTTTTTTTGTTGCATGGCTGTATTCACTTGGGCCTGCTGTCAGGGCGGGCATGGATAATGAAAACGCCCGTCAGATGGCAGCCAGGATCAAGTAATAGGATAATCCCTAAGGCTTAATCCGCCAGTTTTTTCAGTTCATGCAAATGATCAAAGATCATCTGGCTGACCTCGGAGACCCGTGCCCGATCCTTATACGTGAGCCATGCCAGCTCTTCAATCTCCGAAGCCGGTCTTAACTCCCCTTCATATTCAGCCGTGTAACAGGACATCGTTACTCGAACGCCCTCCGATTTACCGTGGGCGGAAGCGCGGAAGCTCCCTGCATTCGCCGCGGACTCCGGTTTGATGCGAACGGACAGCTCCTCCTCAATTTCCCGAACCAGGGTTTCGATATCGGATTCTCCCGGTTCCCGCTTTCCTCCGGGCAGGTAATACGTGTCCTTGCCTTTTGAACGTGCGCACAGTATGCGTCCATCCACGATGTGGATCCAAGCGATTTTATCAATTTCCGTTATCATATGGATTCCTCCTTCATTCTTCGTTTGCTGATGGCTATGCCGTCTCTTGCTGCTCCTGTTTACCGCCTAACTTAAATACTAGTATGCCCCCGACAATCACAAGAACACCGATCAGCTGATTGCTCGTAAACGGGACCTTCTCCAGGCCCAACCAACCCAAAGAGTCCCACAGCAGCGCGAAGCCGAGCTGCGAGGTCATAACGATCGAAATCGCGAATGTAGCACCAAGCAGCCTTGTCGCTTGTACCAAACAGATCACGACCCCGACTCCGATCATTCCGCTGATCCAGTACCAGGGCTCCATGTTTTGAATGTCGAATGTCCCTTTTCCCTCTACGGCAAGACTCATGGCGAACGAAGCCACAAAGCCCATGCCTAGCACCAACGTCGTTGTAGACCAGGAGCCTGTTTTTTCATTCACCCTGTTATTGAAAATGTTCTGCAAGCTAACCAACGAACCCGCGATCAGCGCTAATACCAATCCTGCTACCATGCTCTATCTCCCTTACGGTTTCTTTCACCATCGTCATTCTTCGTAGATATTGCCGCCGGCTACACTCATCAACGCTTCCCGATCTTTGATCAGAATGGAACCTTTGCGACGCACGATCAGTCCTTCATGGCTGAATTTCTGAATCACCCGGTTTAAATGCCGATAACTGGTTCCGAGCAGATTCGCGACATCCGTCAGATGGTATGCCGCCGGGTCGCTCATGACAAACGTGCCCGATGCTTCCTCCGAAACGGACAGTAAATAACTGGCCAGTCGCACCTCAACCGGGTGCAGTAAATTAAAACTCAAGAAATTGGATTTGATATAAAATTTCCGCGTGATGATCCGCAGCAAAAATTGAAGCAGCGGCGGATGCTCCTGCCCGTATTTGCGAAGCCAGCGATAATGCACGCCGATCATGTAGACGGGCGACACGGCCTGTACCGTATTGATCATCGGATTTCCCTGAACGTATTCGATGTCTCCGATCACCTCGAGCGGCGTTTTGAATGAAAGGACCAGCGCCTTGCCTTCCGCGGATGTCGTGAAGATTTTAATTTTCCCTTCAACCAGGAACTACAGCATCTCGGCAGGCTCGCCTTGCGTACAGATGATGTCGCCGTGGTCAAAATGATATAACACCAAATAAGGCTTTAGCCCATCGGGAAATATGGAATTGATTTGGTTGCTTACCAAAAAATCCTGCATGAGCTCGGCATCATGAATTTCCTTCACGTCCCTGTCTCCTTTCCCCATCACCCGTCTAAAGGCCCCTTATTGTCCGCATCATAATTTGATAATCACGACTCCGGCAATCATCATCCCGATCCCGATGAATTGAGGCAAACTCATTCTCTTCTTCGCCACGCCGAACCATCCGTTGCTGTCAATCAGGAACGTCAAGAATAACTGGGCGATTAATAACGCGGATATCGTTAATGTAACACCGATATTCTGAATCGCCGTCACCTCGCTGAATATGATGGGCGCGCCCAACGCTCCGCCGATCAGATACAGCGGCTTCACTTGCCCGAAGCCTTGCCTGCTGCCGTCCCGGACGAACAGCAGAATGACCAATGCCATCAAAAACCCGGTCAGCTGCGTGACCGCGGCGGCTTGCCAGGTGCCCATATCCTGGCTGATCCGGGCATTGGCTACACCTTGCAGCGTAATGCAGGCACCGCCAATGAATGCAAATAAAATTCCTCTCACGATACAAACTCCTTCATCTATAGATCTGTATACTATTAAAAGTGATCTCACCGGACGCAGGAAAGGACATATGTCCTGAAATGAACGGGATTCCACATCTAGCCTGTCCGAAGACACGAATTTCATTATATACTATCTGTTGGCTTTTCATCGATCATGCAAAAAAAAGCTGCCTAAATTTCCTTGGCAGCCTAAACGATGGTTACGCAGATATCGGGCTCTCACATTCTTAAGGTATAAAACAGTTATAACCAACATTGCATCTATGACTCTATCCTTATTTTGTTTTAAAATATAACTATGATTAGTCATTTATTGACGTTTCTATGACCGGAAGGAGCACCTCTACGCATGCTAGACAGACAAGAACACATCCCTGATGAACAGGGCCGAATTCAATTGCAATCGGATTGCGAACGCTGCTTTGGATTATGTTGCGTCGCTTTGCCTTTCGCTTCCTCCACCGATTTTGCCATCGACAAAGACGGCGGGTCTCCTTGCCGCCATCTGCAATCCGACTTCCGATGCAGCGTGCACAACAGCCTGCGGCAGCGCGGCATGCGGGGATGCACCGTTTATGAATGCTTCGGCGCTGGGCAAATGGTTTCACAGGTTACCTATAACGGACGCGACTGGCGGCAGGCCCCGGAGACGGCAAAAGAAATGTTCGACGTATTTCCGATTATGCGACAGCTTCAAGAGCTGTTATGGTATCTGAACGAAGCGCTGAGTTTGCAGCCGGCGCATGCCATACATTCTGATCTTAAATCGTCGCTGGAAGCGACGAGGAAGTTGACCCAGCTTCCTGCCGCATCCCTGTTACGGCTGGATGTGGCAGCTCATCGCGCTGAAGTGAACCAGCTGCTTCTTCGAACCAGTGAGCTTGTGCGGAACGATGCGCGACAGAAGCATAAAGGGCCGCCCGTGCGTCAGAAGATCGGGGGCCGTGGTGCCGATCTCATGGGAGCAAAGCTTAAAGGAGCTGACCTAAGATACGCCAATCTGAGAGGAGCTTACCTCATTGCGGCGGACCTCAGAGGAGCCGATCTGCGGGCCGCTGATTTGATCGGGGCCGATTTCCGGGATGCGGACCTAAGGGGAGCTAATTTAACGAACAGCATCTTCCTGACTCAATTCCAGGTTAACGCGGCGAAGGGAGACGCAAGCACCCGGCTACCTTCTTCCTTAGCCCGGCCGGCACATTGGACGTCTTAACGTCCCATGAATAGCAGCATACACAGGATCATTGACCATGACCTTCGCAAAGGAATCTCCGGCAGCCACTCGCTGCCGGCTTCTTTGCGCTGTCTGAATGTCCGTACCCGACGATCGGGGCCCCCTGATCGTATCCTTTAATTCTTGCCCGTCTTCTTCCATGAATCCTTCAACGAAACAATCCGGTTAAACACCAGATCTTGCTCTGTTGCATGCTTGGAATCCAAGCAGAAATAGCCGTGTCTGATAAATTGGTACGTTTGGTTCATGGCCGGTTCCTTCATGGAGGGCTCCAGTATGGCGTCTTTGATCCGAATCAACGACTCCGGATTCAGGAGATCCGCCCAAATATTATCCGATTCCAACAGCTCGGCCGATTCCTTCAATAATGTATCGTACAAGTGAAGCTCCGCCGGAATCCCATGCTTCGCAGAGACCCAGTGCAGCGTGGATTTCACCTTGCGCCCTTTGAATCCGCTGCCGCTCTTCGTCAGTGGATCATACGTGCAGTGAATTTCCATGATGTCCCCCGTTGCCGGGTCTTTCACGACATGCTCGCATTTGATGAAGTAGGCTCCTTTCAGGCGCACTTCCTTGCCGGGCGATAACCGATGAAATCCGGGATCCGGCTCCTCCATGAAGTCCTCCCGTTCGATGTACAGCTCCCGTGAAAAAGGAACCTCCCGCATCCCTAACGCTTCGTCATGTTCATGGTTCGGTATGCTCAGCATCTCGGTGCGATCTTCAGGAACATTCGTAATGATCACCTTCAGCGGGTTCATGACCGCCATCGCATTGCGGCACCGATCCTTCAAGTCCTGACGGATGAAATGGTCGAGCATCGCCGAATCCACCATGCTGTTGCCGCGAATCACGCCAAGTTCGTCCAGGAAATGCCGGATTCCCTCGGGATTCACCCCCCGTCGCCGAAGTCCTTTCAACGTAGGAAGTCTGGGGTCCTCCCACCCGTCCACAAAACCTCCCTCGACGAGTTCCCTCAGGTATCGCTTGCTTGTTACGTATCCGGAGATGTTCAATCTGCCAAACTCCCGCTGCTTCGGGGGCTCCGTCACTTCCAGCTCGGCCAGCACCCATTCGTACAGCGGTCGATGCTCTTTAAATTCGGCAGAGCACAGCGAATGCGTGATTCCTTCAATCCAATCCTGGATCGGATGGGCAAAATCATACATCGGGTACACGAACCACGTGGTTCCCGTACGATAATGCTCGGCATGAATAATCCGGTATAAGACAGGATCTCTCAGATTCATGTTGGGCGAAGACATATCGATTTTGGCCCGGAGCACTTTCGCGGACGTTCGGAATGCCCCTGCCAGCATTTGTTCGAATAACGATACATTCTCCTCGATGCTGCGCTCTCGAAACGGGCTGTTCATGCCGGCTTCGGTCAGCGTCCCCCGGTATTCCGTCATTTGTACCGGCGTGAGATCACAGACATATGCCTTCCCCTTGGTGATGAGTTTCCTTGCTGCCTCAGCGATTTGATGCGCATAATCCGATCCAAAATAAACGCCCGGCTTCAGTCCGAGCCACTCGACATCCTCCCGGATCGCATCCACGTATTTCATGTCTTCCTTCAGCGGATTCGTATCGTCGAACCGAAGATTGAATGTCCCGTTAAACCGGCTGGCGATGGCATGGTTAATGTGGATTGCATAGGCGCTGCCGATGTGCAGATAACCGTTGGGCTCTGGCGGGAACCGCGTAGCCACCGGCCTGTGATATACGTTGTTCTCCACATCGTCCTTGATCATCCTGGTCAAAAAATCCGCCGTTTCCGCTCCATTGTTGTAGTCGTTGCTCATACCTGAATCCTCCCTATGTTTGATTACTGCCGCAATGCCGTATAAAACAAAAAATCCCGTCTCCAAGACATAAGTCTTGGGGACGAGATTCGTTTCGCGGTGCCACCCCGGTTTGCCGATATCTCTCGATACCAGCCTTATCGGGTACGGCCATCACGCGATCGCTTATACCCTAGCTCTGTAACAGGAGCTCCTGTCGCACCATCCCTTATCCATAAGTTCCGATGCGCCGCTCGGAGGCTTGGTTCAATGAAGGGCTTCCCGCTCCTTTTCAGCATACCGGAGCTCTCTGCAGGGATTCCTGTTCATCTACTCTTCTCTTCATGGCGTTTATAATTTGATCCATAATACCACCAGAAACCCAAAAAGTAAACCGCTGTACGCCACCAATAATGAAACGCCCTTGAAAGACGTTCCGCAAGATTATAACGGCAGCAGCTTCACCGCGGCCTGTTTGCCGCTAACCTGTATGCCCGTTTCCTTCTTGCCCACCCCGGCCAGATCTTGAACGAGTCGTTCAAGCAGTTTACGGGCCGCTTCGCCTTCCTTGCCCTGGATGCGTATGACCGGCTGGACGGCTTTGCCCGCTGCCAGCAGCTTATGCATCTGCGAGAGCTTGGTGTCGTAATCATGCTCTTCGATATGTACGGACAGGCGGAATTCCTTGACCTTGATCGGACCGCCCGAAACCTGCTGCTTCGCTTTAACCGCCTCCTGCTTCGCTTGGCCGCGGCTTACGAGCTTGCATGGCGGCGGGCTGCTGAACAACGAGGTGCACACCAAATCGGCTTTGTGACGCTTAGCCAGGGCAAGCGCCTCTTCCCTGGAGACGACGCCCAACTCCTCGCCGTTCAAGCCGGTAAGCTCGACTTCGCGCGCTTTTATCTTTTCGTTCATCATCAACATGGACTGATCCTCCTATTATGTCTGTTAAACCATGGCTTTAATGATAGAATAACATACTCTTCCTATCACTCCGCAGGCACGGACCGGACAAAATACGTTCGGTATTCCAGTTGTTCCGTGATTTCCAGGCAGTTCAACTGCTTACCGTATACGCATGCTCCATCGATGCCGATTTTGTCCCCATCGCCACAGAACCAAATATGCTCCGAGTCATGCAAGTTGACGGCCGGGGTATGCCCGAATACCACGGTTTTGTCGATGCCGGTGGGATAATTGAAGAATGGTTCCCGTATCCAGATGAAATCATGTGGAGGCTGCTGCTTCCAGTCTTCCACGCCCGGATTGATTCCGGCATGCACGAATAGGTGGGTGTCTGTTTCATAATACAGGGGCAGTGTATCGAGAAATGATAGATGATGCTCATATTGCCGTTTTATGTAGGCCTTGCCTTCATTGTATCTGGAGCGATCCAGATCGCCATCAAAAAAATCGGCGCCGCAATAACTTTCAATCGTATTTCGCGCACCATTGCGAATCCAGCGTGAATTCGCTTCGTCCGTATCCAGCAGAATGGCATCCAGCATCATTTGATCATGATTCCCGCGGAGGGTGATGACGCCGGAATCCCGCATTCCCATCACCTGCTCAATCACTTCTTTGCTTTTAGATCCGCGATCCACATAATCCCCAAGCAGGACCAGCTTATCCTGTGCGGGATGATACCGCACTTCGGACAATAACCGATTGAATTCATCATAGCAGCCATGAATGTCGCTTATCGCTAAGGTTCGAATCGCAGTCCCCTCCCTTCCTCTTTGATAGTGCCACCAAAAGTTATGGCAGAACGCACGGTTTCACATTATGAACGTCTATATTATACAAAACTATATTTAGCCATCACATCTCCCCAGGGAGCATAACCGGCTTCCGTAAACCCGATTTGGGTATAGAGCCTTTTTGCATGCTCGTTCCCGGGTTTGTAACACAGCATAACATCGTCCGTACGATTCGGCGAATGGCGAATCTCATCAAGAACCAGGCGAATCGCAGGCTTGGCATAATGCATTCCCTGAAATTTGCCGTCGATCATAAATCGGTATATCCAATAGTTGTCATCGTGCGGGTGCAGTCCGTACATAACAAATCCGATCATTTCATCATCATGGAAAATGGCTCTCGTTTCGAAACCCTCCATAAATTGAGCTTCCGCTATGGAATATAGATTAGGGGCAATCCATTTCTCCTGTTCAGGTTTGGGTTTAAGGCGGATGCAATCCTCCCAATTATCTTTATCTATGACATGAAGTGATATCAAATGCAAGACTCCTTCAACATGGTTTATGCCTCTATCCTAATTCAACTCGGGCGATATTTCACGGTAATAAATATGTAAACCCAAACAGGACGCAGCACGTTGTCAGGTACCGTGCAAGATAATGAATGATTATAAGCATTTATTCCATATTCCGTTCCCTTCTCAATGGATAAACTAGAATTAACTTTATTCTACATGGAGGCGATATCTATGCGGCAATGTCACAACGACATCCAACCGAAAGGACTACAAATGATGAAACGAATGAGGGTTACGATATATGAAGAACATATTGAACATTGGAGTTTTGGCCCATGTTGACGCCGGTAAAACTACGCTGACGGAGCAAATTCTATTTAAGGCCGGGATTATTGAACAAGCAGGCTCGGTGGACCATGGCAATACGACCACGGATTCATTGGACATTGAGCGGAGACGGGGCATTACGATCAAATCCGCCGCGGTATCATTCATGCTGGGCGATCTGAAAGTCAATCTCATCGACACGCCCGGCCATGCCGACTTCATCTCGGAGGTCGAGCATTCGCTTAGCGTACTGGATGGCGTCATACTGGTCATTTCCGCCGTTGAAGGCGTACAGTCCCAAACCCGGGTGCTCATGCAGACATTGAAGGAACAAAAGATACCCACCCTATTATTCATGAACAAAATCGATCGAATGGGCGCCGACTACCGGAAGGTTTATGCGATGATACGCCATCTGCTTGACGAACATATTTGCGAAATGAGTTCGGTCATCAAGGAAGGTGGCGCAGCCGTTCAGGCGGATGCGGCCGATCCCCACCACGCAGGCTGGGTAGAAACCCTGGCATTGTCCAATGACGATCTGCTGAACGATTATGCTCTGGATATTCCGATATCACATCAACGGCTGCAGGAGGAATTGCGGAGGCAAACGCGCCAAGGCAAAGCTTATCCCCTATTTGCAGGTTCAGCAGCCAAAGGTCTCGGCATTGAACCGCTGCTTCAAGCGCTCGGTGATTTTTTCCCGGTTAACCCATCGTCGATGCTTCAGCATGAACCGTTATCCGGCTTGGTATTCAAAGTGATCAGACGACCGAATGGGGAGAGGAATGTATACCTCCGCCTGTATGCTGGCAGCATCCAGTATCGTGATGAAATTCCGGTGATCCATCAGAACGGACAAACCTCGACGCTCAAGGTGAAGCAGCTTCATGCTCTGCACCAGGGCAAATCCATTCCGGTCCATGGAATCGGCGCAGGCGACATCGCCATTCTTATCGACGGCGAACTCAAGGTGGGCGACGTCATCGGCAGCGTTTCCGGGAGGATGAAGACGGTTCATTTTCAAAAGCCGCCGATTCAAGTCCAGGTTTCGGCCGTTCATTCCGCGGAGAAACATCAGCTGCATGCCGCCTTAAGCGATCTCACCGAAGAGGATCCGTTTCTGCAATATAGCCAGGACACGAAAACAAGCGAGAATGTCATCCATGTATTCGGCAAAGTCCAGCAAGAAATTCTGCTGGAAACGATTCTGCAGCAGTACGGCATCGAAGCCGTATTTTCCGCTCCGCGGGTGATTTGCATCGAGAAGCCTTATGGCACGGGAGAAGCTGTTGAATATATAGGCGAGTGTCCTTTTTATGCAACGGTGGGCATCAGGGTCGAACCTGGCGAGTTCGGTACCGGAATTCAGTACAGACTAGAAGTGGAACTGGGCTCCCTTCCCTTAGCTTTTCAGAAAGCAATTAAAGACACGGTATTCGAGGTGCTTCAGGAAGGTTTGTACGGATGGGCCGTGACCGATACGATCGTAACGCTGACGCATACCGGTTACGCAAGCCCGGTTTCGACGGCAAAGGACTTTCGAAGCTTGACTCCTCTAGTCCTCATGGCTGCGCTCGACCAAGCAGGGACGGAAGTATACGAGCCCATAAACGTGATCCAATTCATTCTGCCGGAAAACAGCTTAAGCAAAGTACTATCCAAATTAGCCGCGCTGGACGGCACTTATCAGGAACCCGCGTTCCATAACGGTACCGTCCACGTTCACGGCACCATTCCGGTGCGGACTACCGACTTGCTGAAAGCCGAGGTTCATTCCCTTACGAGCGGCGAAGGCATGCTAACCGTTAAACCAGGCGGTTATACGAAGGTGCAAGCTCCCTTCCCAGTCAATACACGTCGGCAAGTCAACCCGCTGAACCGTGGCGAATATATGCTTTACTTAAACAAGATCATGTAAGAGCACCGGAGGACATGCGGCTTCATGGAATTGCAAGTTGGAATGTCGCTCTGCATGTTTCACGTTCGGGGGGCATGCATTCAGGATGTAAATACAGATAGCGGTGTCGAGAGAGGATCTCGCCCGCTATTTTTCTTCTTCCCGCACAATAAAAGCCTGCGCATGTCCGCCATAAGCGATTGCATGCACAGGCCAACCCTTATCCATCCCTGTACCTTCCCACTTGTTCTATGGTATCCATAATGAATAATCGCGTAATCAATCTTTCAGATGCTTGACGATTAACGCCTCAATCGCTATCTCGCCATGTCCCCCGCTCCACTCGACCGTATTCCCGTTGCCGGCATTCAGCACAACCGTAATGCCCGTGTATCCCGTTCTTTCGTGGATACCTCCCGTGCCCAATGCGTTTACGAATGAATAATCAGTACCGTTTACGCTCAATCTCAGTTTAGCCAAGCGTTCCGCCGTACCGTAGACGATTCCGACTTCAGCCCTGCCTCCAGTCGATCCGCCTTTGATATCGCCAAATCGGCAGCAGGCCGTATCGGATCTGAGATGGGTTGCAACGGTAACGCCGTCCGCGGCTTGTTTAAGCTCCGCACCGCCGACCACTTGGCATAAAGCTGCCTCATACACCTCCAGCTTCGGAGAGCACGTAGGCCCTCCCGGAGCGAGCTTAACCCCATCGAGCGTTTGGTGCACGGTCTGGATCGTGCCATCCTCATTAAAGTGCAGCTCATCAATACATACGCTCCGGAGAGTGCCCTCACCTGATATCGCTTGATTGTGATAGAACAAATACCAGCTTCCTTTGAACTCGACCACGGATCCATGCGTCGTTGAACAGCCCGTCGGCTCCAGGAATATGCCTTGATATGTCCAAGGTCCGAGCGGATGGTCACTGGTGGCATAACGCATTCGATTATTTCCTTCCAGATTGTCCGCGTAAGTCAGATAATACCGGCCCTCTCTTTTGAATACCCAGGCAGCTTCGTGAAAATCCTCCAGCCCTTCCATGACTTGAACGTCCCCATGAATCGTCATCATGTCATCGTTCAGCTCGACCCCGGCGCAAACGCCGCCCCCGCCGTAGTACATATACGCACGGTTGTCATCGTCAACCCATACGGCCGGGTCGATCATCGCAAAACCTCCCAGGCCTTGGATGTATCCTTGGTCGATAAACCCGCTGGCAGGTTTGTCGCTCGTGGCGACTCCGATCTTCCAGGTATCGTTCCAATCCGATCCGCTCGGGTGAGGATAATAGAAGTAATAGGTTCCATTTCGATAAGCACAGTCCGGCGCCCACATAAATCCGCCTTCCGGCCGGCCCCAGCTCACATCATCGGAGTTTAAGATTTCACCTTCGTCCTGCCAATGCACCATGTCCTCCGAGGAGAATACGTGATAGCGGTCCATCAGGTCGCAGCCTCGGGGCGGATCCACGTCATGCGAGGCGTATACGTAGATTTTGCCGTCATTCCACACATGGGCCGAGGGATCTGCCGTATAGATGCTGGTAATAACGGGATTCATCGAAGTAGTTTTTTGCTGTATCGTTGCATATGGATGCATGTTCATCTTATTCATAGGTTAGGACCCTCCTCGGATTCTATTGATGAAGCCTTATGAGCTCATGCTGATGGCAGCTAAGTCTGGGCACAAGAAATTACATGGGGTATGGCAGCAGATATACAAGCGGTAACAGGAACACTGACGCCTCTTCCGAGGTCAGCGTTTCTTCCGGTAGAAAATAACCGTCCGTCCCCTGCAGCATCCGTACATGCACCAAGATACTGCAGGTCTGCTACAATAACGGACCAGACGACACGATTCCAAGAGTTTCAATAATCAATGGATCGGGTTTGAGTTATTCCTTATTGCATGTCTTGCTGTCCTAGAATTTCCCTCCATGAATGCACCGGCTTCCAGTTCAGCCGCTCTCGTGCGCGCCGATTGGATACGAAAGCGGTCAACTCCTGTATAGACGCCCCTGGCAAAGGCACCTGCGGATAATATCGCCGTGCCAGCTCTTCCAGACCAACATCGCTGAGAATATCGCTGGACGTCACATCCAGTCGGCAGGCCTCCTTCGATTCGTTAGGCCTTGTTTCTAGCGCTAGGCGGCAAGCGGTGGCTGCATCTCTCGCATCGACGTAGCTCCATAAAATACGATGGTGCCTGGCGGTGTCGGAGAAAGCAGCGATCTCGCGGCTATACTCTTCCGGCGTCAGAACTAATGAAAACCTCATCGCGAAGACTTGCATGTTCACCCGTCTGGCAAACATGTCGCCGATATGCTCGTTGGTCTGTTTGGATAGTCCATAGCTCTCCTGCGGCAGCAGCGGATGGTCTTCGTCCACGGGCAGATAGTGAGGCGCAAACGGATGCTTCGCCCAGCAAAAGCCGTAAGCCGACTCGCTGGATCCGAATACGACGCGCTGGATACCCAGCTTCGATGCGGCCTCCATAACGTTATAGGTGGACATGACATTGTTAGCGAATATCCGCTCAGGCGAATAACTGACCGGATTCGGTATAGCCGCCAAATGAATCACGGCATCCGCCTCGGCTAATAATCCATATACCTCTCCAAGTTGATTCAAATCCCCTTGCACATAGCGGGCATACCGGTTCCTTCCGCTGGACGGGCGGGTATCCGTCCCAATGACCTTGTAACCCGCCCGGTTCAGCTCTTCCACCACGTAATGTCCGAGTTTGCCTTCCGAGCCTGTGACGATGATTCTGTTCATGATGATGCCTCCTTGTCATTAGCCTTACGGCCGAAGTAGCGTTCCGTCCGGCTTGCGGTCCAGCTTGTATGGGTGGTGATAGGATGTCAGGCGCTTCGGATCGCGCAGCAAGGCGGCCGCTTTAGCTTCATCGATATCGATCCCGAGTCCCGGCTTGTCGTTAAGCTGCAGATGCCCGCCTTCCAGCACGGCATGGCCGGGAAAGGCTTCCTGCTCCTCTGCGCGGAAATGGTTGCTCTCCTGCACGCCGAAACTCATGATGGCCATGTCCAAATGGGCTGCGGCCGCTTGATTCACCGGATCGTTCTCCCCGCCTTCCTGCCATGCGGTACGGACGCCGAATGCTTCGCAGACGACGGCGATTTTGCGGCATGGCGTAATCCCTCCGGCCTTGGAGACACGCATCCTTACGAAGTCAATCAAGCGCTCTTTGACCAATGGCAGCCATTCCTGAGGATGCACGAACAGCTCGCCCACGGCTTGCGGGGTCGTGCTGTTCAGCCTCACGCTGCGATACCAGTCCGTATGCTCCGCCGGAAGCAAATCCTCCAAGAAGAACAAGCGGTATGGATCAAGCTCCTTGGATAGGGCAACCGCTCCCGAGGGCGTCAAATGCTCGTGCACGTCATGCGTGAAAGACAGATTCATGCCGAATCGAACGCGAAGCTTTTCAAACATAGCCGGAATGGCCGTAATGTAACTGGCTTCATCAAATCGATTCGCAGGCGGAAAAATCGTTGACGGCAGCCGAGAGGATACAAAACCTCCGCCGCCGTATCCGCCAAGCTGGCAGCGGATGACGCCATAGCCTTGCTCTTGATAAGCCATCACCTCTTCTTCCAGCTGCTCATAGGTGGTACCGTTGGCATGCGCATAACAAGGCACGGCAGAACGGACGGCGCCGCCGAGCAGCTGATACACCGGCAGCCCCGCCTCCTTGCCCTTAATGTCCCATAATGCCATATCTATGCCGCCCATCGCCGTATGAAGCGTCGAACCGTTGCGCCAATATCCGCTGGTATACATCGTTTGCCAGATGTCCTCGATCTGGCTCGCGTCCCGGCCGATCAGAAGCGGCTTCAGCAATTCTTCGATGACGCTGACAATCGCTCCGGGCTGGTATATATCGCTGGCAGAGCCGATCCCGTACAGGCCGTCCTGGTCCGTCAGCACTTTGACAATGACCCAGCTTCCGTCATGCCGGGTACGAATACATTGAATGCCTGAAATGTTAGCCATGTCCTTCCCCTCCTTCTATTCAAAGAGATCTGCGTGGATCATCGAGCCGGCGTTTGCATGCCAAGGGTCTGAATTGTTGCCGGGCCGACCTTCAACGCATAACGTTCATCCTCGTCCGGACTCAAGGTTTCTCCCATTTCTTCAATAATCGTGCTTTCATAAACTTGATCAACCTGAAACAAAGGTTTCACCTTCATCGTTGCAGCTTCCGAAGACACATTGAAAACCCGGAACATCAGATCATGCTTCTCTTCGCCCTGTTTCAGCGCACTGAAAGCAAGACCTTCGCCCTCCCATTGCAAAAACTCCTGAGAAGCTGGCAGCGTTCCTCCATGCACGCCGGTCTGCTGCACCGTCCATGGAACCGGGAATTGATACGCCTGCACATAAGCACGGGAACGGATAACGTCCAGATCATGCGCGATCAGTTCCATCTCCAGAGTGTGCTGCCCCAGGCACTGCGCTTCAGGCGTCGCGAATACGCCCCAATCCCCCAGCTCCCGAACTCCGCGCAGCAAGGTAACCGCAAGTGTATTCCCTTCGGCAAGCACTTCATACTCGTTCAGGCCTTTATTTGCTATCGTAAGTCCCTCACGGCCATTGCTAATGCTAACAAAGGCATTCTGATGCTGGGCATTGCTCGGATTGCTCCATTCCGCCTCCGGTTGAATCGGACGCTGCGCCAGCTCATAGATGGAGTCAACCGTAACATGGTCCGCCTCAAGACCGGTTCTGAACAGCATTCGGATGCGATGATCCCGCACCGTATTGTCGATGTAACTCTTGATGCCGACCCTACGGCTGTCCTTCTCAAGGGTCAGCTCGGTTACAATCCGAACCTCCGCCATCTCGCTCACCCGCCGGGATTGACGGTACCGGAACGGCACCATGGACCGAATCTCTTCATCCAGCAGGTCATCCGCACGGGTCGGAAGCTTCCAGGCGTGCTCGATTCGGTATACCGCTCTCAGCCTTGTATGATGCACAAGCTTAATGTCCGCAGGGAGCCCTTGAGTAGTCAGTGCTACTTCATCATCTGGCTGTCTGTACATATATTCATTCCCGATATCGCCGGTATCCTCATAGATGCCAAGCCCCTCATACAGGCGGTTATTGACTTTATCCGACAGCATAAACGATCCGTCTTCGGCAATCTCGACGCGAAGGAACCGGTTTTCCATGACATGATCGCCTGCAACCAATGCGGAGGATTCGGATGCTTCCCACGCCTTCACACTTAGGACTTCCTTGGGGACCAAGGCGAACGTGCGGTAGCCGATCCCTGGAATGTCTTGAACGTAAAGCTCCACTTCCACTTGATAAGCCCAGTAGGGCTGACGGAACCGGTCATCCGGGAGATCATAACCAAAGACTGGCCCGATCGGCGTAATCACGGCTTCCACCTGATGGCCATTAGAGTCCGTTATACCCCATTCATCTGGATTAAATGCCTCCCATTGTTGTTTGAACTCCTGATACTTCAAATGCGGCGCCTGGTGATCAAAATATCGACGCTCCACATCCACTGTCGCCCTAGCAATTCCTGATCGGCCGTGCCCCGAGCTGTTGAACACGACGAATGGGCGGGCGGCTTCCGGATCGAAGCCGGAGGTATTTACCGATTCCGCTACCCAGGCGGCACTCTGCGTCGCAACCGATTCGGCAACCTGCTGCGATTTGGCAAACCGTGTCAACATCTCCCGGTGCACTTCGTCGATGCTGCAGCCGCAGATGCTGTCATGCGGATGATTCTGAAGCAGCGTCTTCCAGGCATACAGCAGCTCATGCCGCGGATACGCCGCACCGGCCAGCGATGCCATAACCCCCAGCGGTTCGGCCACTTTCTCCAGCAACGTTTGGGTTTTCGCATTTTGCTGCTTGATATATACACGGCTGGACGCCGTATTCACCAGCGTCATCCAACCGTCGGTCCATTGGCTTCGAAGCTCGCCGCGGATGACGTCCAGCGACTCCGGGCTTGCACTGCGCAAAGCCGCGACATATTCCGGAAAGCTGGAGTGGCGGAACGTCACGTCGGGCACTATGCTGCCGGCCGTTTGCAAAGCCACCGTCAGATCCTTCTGCAGCGGCTGATGGTCGCAGCCGTTCATGAATAGCAGCTCCGGGCTTGAAGCGAATTCTTCGGCTTCGGCAAGCTTCCGAGACCAGTACGCTTTTACCTCATCAGGCTCCACTGGAATCTCCATCCCGTTGTTGTACCAATTGGCGAACAGGATCGCCAGCACCCTGGAACCGTCGGGCGATTCCCATAACATCTCCGAGTATTTGGAGGTATGCCCGTGTCCGCTGCCTGACTGTATTTCGTTATTAAATCCAACGGGCTTCACGCCGCGCCCATACACGGCTACTTCGATGCCCGCCTGACGGATCAGCTGCGGCGCCTGCCCCATGTTGCCGAAGGAATCCGGGAAATAACCGATCTTCGGGTAACCGCCCATTTTCCTTGACGCGTTGATGCCGATCAACAGGTTGCGCGCGTTGGCTTCGCTGCTGACTAGGAATTCATCCTGGAGGATGTACCAAGGGCCCACGATCAGCTTGCCCTGTTCGACCAACGATCGGACCTGATCCGCCCTGTGCGGCATGATTTCCAAGTAATCCTCCAGCACGATATATTGGCCATCCAGGTGAAAGCTTGTAAATGCCGGGTCCTTTTCAAACGTCTCGATGACATCCTCCATCAGCCGAACCAGTCTCAGCCGGTGCTTCTCATATGGCAGATACCACTCTCTATCCCAATGCGAATGTGCGATAACGTGCGCTGTTTTTGTAGTCATCCAGTTCATCCCAATCTTGTAAGGTTTAGTTCAGGGTTGATTTGTTATCGATGATAACGAGTTCAAGCGGTATTACATTTTGACCGAGCCGACCGTCATCCCCTTGACGTACATCTTCTGCATGAACGGGAACGCGACCAGAATCGGAATGACCGTAATCAACGCGCCTGCCATCAATTCATTCCATTTCTTGAAGGAGGAAGAATCCAGGTACATCAGTCCCATAGGCAAGGTGAACATATCCCGGCTGTCCACGATGATCATCGGCCACAGGATATTGTTCCAGCTGCCGATGAAGTTCAGGATGGCAATCGTTCCGATCGCAGGCAGTGCAAGCGGCAGGTAGATCCTGTAATAGATTTTGAAATTGTCGCAGCCGTCCAGCACGGCACTCTCGTAGAGCTCATGCGAAATCGTGCGGAAATAGCTGGTGAACAAGAAAATGGCGAACGGCGCGGCGCCGTTAATCATGGGCAGGATCATGCCGACGTACGTATTTTGCAGCCCCAGATTTGTCATGTTGATATATAGCGGGATCAGCGTAGTGACGCCCGGAACGAGCAAAAGTGCGATAAACATGTAGTAGATGAATTTTTTGCCTCTATAAATAAACTTCGCAAATGAAAATGCCATCATGGTGTAGATAAGGATGACGCCGACAATGACGACTGCACTCACGATCACGCTGTTGACAAAAAATTGATAGAAATCTAGCTTGTTCCATACCTCTCCGAACGTGGACCAAGCCGGTGCGGCCTGTGGAAACGGGCTTTGCGGATTGGCTAGCGCATCCTGCGATGTTTTCAGCGATGTGCCGATCATCCATACAAAAGGATACAGGCAGGTCAATCCGTACAGGACGAGAACGACGTGTTTAATAAGTTTGACCATGTGATCCTCCTTTAGATGTCCGCCTGGAATGAACGGATGCTGAAAATGGCGATAACGCCGGTAATCAGAAAAGATACCCATCCAATCGCGCTGGCCAGACCGTAGTCATTGTTCAGGAAGGCTGTTCGATATACCAGGGTGCCGATAACCTCCGAGCTGCCCGCCGGTCCGCCGCCCGTCATGATGAACACATTCTCGAAGGCCTGGAAGGCACCGTTCACCATCTGGATGACGGCGATGAGCGTGATCGGCTTCAGCAGCGGCCACGTGATTTTCATGATCATCGTGGATTTTTTGGCGCCGTCTACGCTTGCGGCTTCGTAAAGAGTGGGATCGATGGACGTCAGGCCCGCGTAATACAGAATGAGCGTTCCCGGCAGGCCGCCCCATATGGATGTTAGAATAATGCCAAGCAAGGAGGTCGATGAACTTCCGAGCATCCCCCCGGGCACCGCCAGGAAATCCAGCCCCAGCCACAGGAACAGCGAATTAAATGCTCCGGTTGGCTCAAATAATCCTTTCCATACATAGAAAATCGCTACGCCGGATGCTATCATCGGCAGGAAGTAGATTGTACGGTACCAGGACGCCGCCTTTGTGTTCTGCAGCACAAAGGCCAGTACAAGCGCGATCGGTACGACGACCACGACCTGGGAAACGGCAATCACCAGATTATGGAGTACCGCGTTATAGAAATTTCGGGTTACGATCGGATCATCGCCAAGCAGGAACTGACGGAAATTCGCGAGCCCTTCGAACCGCGCCGTTGAAAAATCAATTCCTGACCAGTTATAAAAACTGAGCATGATCGAGAATCCGACCGAGTATATGCCGATGGCAAGAAACAGAAGTACGCCGGGCAGTAAAAAAAGATAAGGCACCCACTTATTTCGACTCTTTATCATGATCCATCACCTTTGGCTTCTCAATTTAGCGATCGGCTGAACCCGGGGCGGGTCCGGCCGATCGCTCGGTATGCGGCTTAGTTGCCGCTGGCTTTCAGACTTTCCATCGTGTCGTCGAATGTTTTGGCCACTTCTTCGGCCGTCATTTTCTTCTCGATCATGGATTGCATCGATTGGGCGTACACTTCCCACTCTTTATGCTTGCCGCGATACGTATTGATCGCTGGGGACGCTTGGCTGTACGGGCCAGGCTCCGCTGCGAACGCTTCCGATATAGACTTCAGGTTCGGGTCCAGGTCCTGCGCGCGGTCACCCAGGTTCAGTGCCGGTACGGTATACGCCGCATTAGCAAACGCAACGGCCGCATCCGGATCGGCGGTCAAGAATTTAATGAAGTCGAGCGCTTGATCCTTGTTCTTGGAATCCTTGTTCACGGACAGCATCGTCAAAGTAAACGGATCCGTCGTCCAGCTCGTAATCTTCGATCCTTCCAGCGGCGGCACCGGGAACGTAATGATATCCTCCGGATTCATTCCCATGGCCAGCAGCGTCGACATCGTGAAGGAACCACCCAGATCAAAAGCAGCTTTGCCTGCCGCAAATGCCTGATCGGCACCATCGATATCCGTCGAAAGAATGCCCGGCATTAACAGATCTTTATTGGCTAACGTTTCCATCGCTTTCACCACCGGCAGATTCGCCGGATCGCTCAATTTGGACTTCCGTTCGAGCAGGTCGATATAACCTTGCGGTTCATTCAGCATGATGGACAAAGCCGATCCGGCCCAGTTCTCCCACAAATCAGGAAGCTTGGCTCCAAACACCAATCCGGGCGTTCCCGTCTTCTCTTTGATCGTCTCCATCATCGTGACGAATTCCTCCCAGGTTTTTGGCGCTTCCGCGGTCAGACCCGCTTCTTCGATCAGCTTTTTGTTACCGTAGAAGGTAAAGAATCCACCGATATCCAAGGGGAGCCCGTAGAACTGGCCGGCCTTCAGCGACTTTTGAATCGTTGTGGCGTTCTTGTCTGCCTGCCAGGAATCAACCTGACTCTGCGTGACGATAATCGGATCCATGGCTGCACTGTAGTAAGTGCTCAAGATATCGTCGCCAACCTCTCCCGAGAGCTCCATAACGGAGTTCTCGATGGAATCGCCGGCAGTTGCCCACCAATTCACGATATCCGGCAGATTCTTGGAGTTAGCGGCAGCCTGAAATTTCTGGCGGTACGTATCGTCCGGCGTGAAGGTCTCCACTTTGACTTTGACGCCCGTTTTCTCCTCGTACAGCTTCGCGGCTGCCTCGATTCCCGGCGTATAAGCCACCTTCCAGGTCCACATCGTCAGTTCCTTATTGGCGTCAGATTCAGTTCCGCCTGATTGCCCTCCTCCGCAAGCGCTTACAATTAGTGAAAAAACAGTCAACAGCGTCATCATCATTCCTGCTCTGGTTTTCATTTCCGCAACCACCCTTATCTTCGATTTTGAATGTTCTTCCGTTACGATTCCATTATGACTTGCCATATGGGGATAAAAGCTGCTGCACCTCCTTTTGATCTCAAGGAACTTACACCATCCTGCGGTTCATATGAGATGAATACGTCGTATTGGAAACGCTTCATCCAATAACTTTAATAACAATATAAACAACATATTTTTTGATGTAAATGTTTATTTTTTGATACAACTAAAGATCGAAATGAACCCGACATTTTCTCTTAAAATAAGACAATACGGGTTTATCAGCCATAAATAAGGATTGATCATTTTTCTTGTACTCATAATAACTTGATATAAATAAACAACACTTGTATATGTTGTATTTATATAATATATTTAAAACGGATCTATTAGCGATTGGAGATAAATGCCATGGTAAAAAAATTCACGCCCATGTACAAGAAAATCGAAACGTTTATCATTGAACAAATTCGGAACGAAAATTGGAAGCCGCGGAGCCGCATACCTTCCGAGAATGAGTTGGCGGAACAATTCGGCGTCAGTCGAATTACGGTGAAGAATGCGCTGACGACACTGGTGGATAAAGGAGTCGTCTACAGACTGCAGGGTAAGGGCACCTTTGTGTCCGACCACCGTCCGGAGGATATATCCAATATCTCAACAGAGGAAAAAGCAGCTCACACGGTGCCCGTTATCGGTTTTCTCCTGCCCCGTCTGGACAACCGGTTCACCGCTAATCTGCTGAGCGGAATTGAAGATAGCCTGTCCGGGAACGGATATCAGCTCTTATTCGCGAAAACCAACGACTCCCAGGAACATGAAATTCTGAGGATTCAGGAAATGAAGCAGGCCGGAGTCAAAGGACTTATCATTTATCCCGTGGAAGGTGAGCACTACAACAACGAAATCCTGTCGCTTACGCTGAACCGCTTCCCCCTTGTCCTGCTTGACCGCGAGCTAAAGGGAGTGGACACCAATTCGATCAGCTCGGATAACTATGCGGCGGCCATGCAAGCCGTCAACCATCTGCATGAGCTCGGTCATAGCCAAATCGGGTTTATCTCCACGCTTGCCGAAGGAACCTCAAGCATTGAGGACCGATTGCACGGCTACGAAAAAGCACTTGAGGACCGCCACATTCTCATTGATCGCAGCATGCAGATGACCAAGCTGACGATGACCAGCAGTGACGAAGAGGTGATTGCCATGATCCAGCAATTTTTAAAGGCTAATCCGCAGATGACGGCTCTCCTGTCCTCTAACTTCAGCCCGCATGTCATTCAAGCGGCTCTGCAGCTCGGCATCTCCGTGCCGGAGGATCTGTCGGTCGTCTTCTTCGACGATGTGGAGTATCCGGACTTCTGCATCGTTCCTCCTACGGCCGTCGTCCAGCAGGAGCTCGAGCTCGGCCGTGAAGCCGGCAGGCTGATTATGGAGCAAATAGAGAATCGAAGCAGCGAATACCAGCAGATCAAGCTGCCCACGGTTCTGGTTCCCCGTCAATCAACGGCAAAAGCGAGGAAAACGAACCGAACGCCGTAGCATATGGATTATGTTCGCCATAGCGGAATGCGTAACTCTTTCTCTCGATTCTGCGGCCTGCCCTGCATAACAACCCAAGCACGAACCTTTCATCGTGAATAATATGGATGCATAACCGATGTTCCATCATGAACCTTCAGGAGGCAAGAGGCCTATGCATGCCATAATCGGGATTCTTTCCATCATGCTCACGATAAGCATCCTCCGCCGCAAATCTCGGAGAAACAATCGATAGCCTACGAAAGGGGGATATTCGATTGTGGCTGCCTATCTACGGTTGATATATACAACAAATAACGGCCGGCGCATCGCCGGCATTTTTTGCGTTTTACCGGAATCTATCTTTCTTAGTCCGGCGCAACATTTTTTGCCCCTTGTCACATATTAAGCGACAGGAAAAAACGTTGCTCTAGACCCACCCATGCGTGGATTGGTATTATAGTCAGGTACTATTTTTAAGGGTGTGCGGAAGGAGTCGGCCAGACGTGGAAGAACAACGTTACAAGGATTTAAAATTGGGTGAAAAAGGTGCGATCATCAGCATCATTGCTTATATTTGTCTATCTGCAATCAAGCTATTGATAGGTTACTCGGCGAACTCCGAAGCTCTGCGTGCCGACGGATTAAATAATGCTACCGACATCGTGGCATCCATTGCCGTATTGATCGGACTACGATTATCGCAAAAACCTGCGGACCGGGATCATCCTTACGGACACTGGAAAGCGGAGACGGTAGCATCCTTGATCGCCTCTTTCATCATGATGGCCGTCGGGATCCAGGTATTGTTCGGGGCCGCATCTTCCATGTTTGAAGGTACCCACGAATCGCCTGATCTCATATCCGCCTGGACCGGGATCGGCTGTGCAATTGTCATGTACTGCGTTTACCGCTATAACAAGCGTCTTGCCAGCCAAATCAACAGCCAAGCCGTAATGGCGGCCGCGAAGGATAACCTCTCGGACGCTTGGGTCAGCATCGGCACGGTTGTCGGCATCATAGGCGCCCAATTTCAACTTCCCTGGCTCGACCCGCTGACGGCCATAGTGGTAGGTTTTCTGATATGCAAAACCGCCTGGGATATATTCCGCGATGCCTCTCATCATTTAACCGACGGATTCGATGAGAACATTATCAAAGGCTACAAAGAAACCGTGAAACAAGTGGTTGGAGTCAAAGGAGTCAAAGACATTCGGGCAAGAAATTACGGCAGCAACACGGTTGTCGACATCGTCATTCTGGTCAGATCCAATCTGGACATTCGGGTTGCCCATGATATTTCCGACCAGGTGGAGCATGAATTAAAAGAAACGCATGGCGTTTATGACGTCCATGTTCATATTGAACCGAGTTAAGCCTCCAGATTCCAAAGTGTCAAAACAACGACGAAGGTCCGGCCACATTCTTAATGGCCGGACCTTTCATCATCTATTCTGTGTCTTCGATCGATTTTAAAGACTGCGCTTCAATTCCTCCATCGTTTCAACACGGTTCATGTTGACGCCTATGATGTGAGATGGGCTTCTGGGATCACCTTCAAGATTTATTTACCTTGTCTTCTCCAAAATAAAACCCTTTAAGTTGTTGATCAAAGAAATCCCTTAAGTTTTCTTGATCGATTGTATAAATCAATTGCCTAGTCCATATATCTGTTCTTGTTATATAAATCTTTTCAAGATCATATTGGATTCTTATTTCATTTCCGGCCTTTAATTTAAAAACAATCCCTGCACTAATGCTGGTGTTTGATGGTATTTGTTTCAACGCAATACGATCTGAATCAGGTACAGAATTAATCCAATTTACAATATTATTAATTTCATCCTGATTTAATTCAACGTCTATCCAATCGATATATGCACCTGATCCTTTTCTGGTGTATCGTGCTTTGGACATCTCCGTGCTGGAGATTTGTTTTACCTGAATTTCTTTATTTAAGTTTGACTTACTCATGAAACCATTCATATCACCTAGAACAAAATATACAGCCCCTATAACGAGTATGAGGACAAGAAGTGTTCTTCTATTCTTTAGATTGGTTATAATCGCACTCTCCCCCATGGCCAATAAAGTTGGTGTGTTCACGAACTCCACCACCATAAGGCCCGAAAGGCCGCGCTGCGATGCGGTTAGGTGGTGCGAATTTAGCCGGCAATTACTTCTCCGATTTCCCGCCTGGACCGAGCGGCGTATGCCCCGATGAGTGAACACATTGTTATTAAGATATCAGCGCCTTCTTCGAATAAGTATTCAACTTACTATGTCTCTTCTAATATTTCTTATATTGGGTTCAATTTGATCAAATCGATTTAAACAGTGGTTTCGAATCATTTCTAAGTCATTGATACTTTGAGACTCATCTTTATTCCTAAATAGAATATTCATAACCCAGTTAGATAGATTACGAAGATGTGCACGATAAGAGTAAAAGCGAATCAAGTCCAGATTAATCTGAATTTTTCGATCCAACTGTTTAATATAGGAAGATATAAAGATGTCGAAACTCGAACCAATATAGCCAAACAAATTATACTCAGGTGGTGCTATGATCACCGATTCCCAGTCTAAAAAGAACAACTGATTATTGTGATATATGATATTTCCACCCCACATATCACCGTGACACAAAACAAGTTGGCTAGCATTGATATGAACTGAATTCCGAATTTCTCTAACTAAGTTCATGAAAAAGAGAATTTGTTCTTTCTTTAATAAAACAAGCTTTCGTAGTGATTGATTTAAGTCATTGTTTAGATTTGATTTCTCAAGGATCGAAATACATCTCAAAAGATCAGATTCGAAAGTGATATCAAATGATTCCTTTGGTAATAAATTCTGATTCACGTGCGGAGTAATCTGTTCTAATGTAGCCACGGACTTTGCAATTCCTACAAGAATCTCATCTGAGAAAGGATATGCCTCAGTCAAGGTCTCTCCAACTATAAAATTAAATAAAGCTATAGTGATGTCTTCTAATTTAGTAAATAAACTCCCAAAGCAATTCTTTATTGGATGAGTCATGTTTATAAACAACCCTTGATGATAAAGATCCCAAGTCAAAGGTAGGTAATAATGTAGTCGTCGTATTCCCTCTCTTTGTCTATCATTATGATGATCAAATAACTTCAAGTAATATTGTTGTTCGTCAATACAATTTACTTTATAGGAATACGCCGAATCCCCGACCGGAATAAATTCAATATCCTTAATAAGAATTCCGTAGTTTTTTTGTATGAATAAAATAAGCTGTTCATCTTCGATTTTGAACTTACTTATCAAAAGTCTCACCACCATATGATTGAGGAATTGTGGTTTGCGCTGATTTCCGATAACTTCTTTATATTCACGAACCCTCACTGGCTTAAGGGGCGAATACCCCGGGTCCGACTGACTTAGCCAGTGCAGGGTTGTCAGGTTGATCCCGCTCCCCTGAAATCCCTCATACCAGACCGAGAAACGAACGGTTCAATGCGTAAATATGGTGTTTTATTTGAAGGACTTGTCCTCCTCGACTTACTTTACAATTCCTTCAAATTTTTCCTTCATTAAAATATTTGATTTCAATCTCGTTTTTTACAATATTTTTTAATCCTTCTTGATAATAAGGCATAAATTCATCTGCTCTATCAATATCTACCCATTCAACATGACTAATTTCGGTTGGTCTAGTTATCTCTTGTTGCCCGCCTATTATTTCAGCTCTAAAAGTAATAAACACTACGTGTTCATCATGTTTTGTTAATATTGCCTCATTGATAGCCACTACACCGTGGACTTTAATATCAAATCCCGTTTCTTCCTTTGCTTCGCGGATTGCAGCCGCATCTAAGGTCTCGTTTTCTTCGACGCCTCCACCTGGTAATGACCAAGTACCGTTTTTATGATTCTTCACCATGAGGATTTTTGTTTTGTCTTTATCCGTAATCAAAGAATACGCAACGTCTATTCGTTTCATATGATCTTCCTTTTTAATGTTTTTTAAGTTTCACATGTCTTTCAGATAACGGTTAAAGTTTTAATAAGACCATCATTCGTTTCAATTCAATCCACACTACTGCGAGCGGGCGTCAGCACGATGCTTCTAGAAATGTATATTTCAGTAACTGATGTTTATAAATGTACGTTGCTTATTTGTTACCGAGTTGTTCCGCCAAACCGACTAGAATTCCTTCGGTTCCACGAATGTAGCAGAGCCGATACGAGTC